>JAPDPR010000004.1:46232-130350 GCA_034506335.1 candidate division KSB1 bacterium | reverse complement strand
GGGCGTCCCCATCACTGTGCTGACGGTGGCGTTGGGCGTACTATGGCTGGCGCACATCGGCTAAAGAACAGAACGGAGCGCTGAGGAACGGAGGAGAAGGTGCGGCCCACGTGGGCGGAGATCGACCTGGGTGCCATCGCGCACAATATCGCGCAGATCAGAAAGAAGGTATCCCCCGCCCGCGTCATGGCGGTGGTGAAGGCCAATGCCTACGGGCACGGCGCGGCGCAGGTGGCGACGGCGGCTTTGGCCAGCGGTGCCGACTACCTGGCGGTGGCGTTGGTGGAGGAGGGGGCGGAGTTGCGCGCGCAGGGAGTGAAAGCGCCAATTCTGGTGTTCGGTGGCACAGTCCCAGAGCAGGCGCCGCTCTTTGCGGAACACCACCTCATCGCTACTGTCTACACGCGCGAGGCAGTAGAGGCCCTGGCGAAAGAGGCCAGGCGCGCGAACCGACCGATGCCGGTGCACGTCAAGGTGGACACGGGCATGGGTCGCGTGGGGGTGGACTGGAAGGAGGCCGTCGACTTCTTGCGCTGGCTGGCATCAGTGGAGGGAGTGCGCGCCGAAGGCATCTACACCCATTTTGCCACCTCTGATGAGAAGGACAAGGCATTTGCCGAGCTGCAGCTTGCCCGCTTCAATCAGGTGCTCGTCGGTGCTCAACAGCTGGGGTTTAAGCTACTGCGGCACGCGGCCAACAGCGGGGCGATCTTGGATCTCCCCGCCAGCTATTTTGACATGGTTCGGCCTGGGGTGATGATGTACGGCTACTATCCGTCGCCGGAAGTGAGCCGGAGCGTCCCCTTGCGTCCGGCGATGACGTTGAAGACGAGGGTGCTTTTCGTAAAGAAGATCGAGCGCGGCACCAGCATCAGCTATGGCCGGCAGTTTATCGCCACCGAGTCCACCACCATCGCAACGCTCCCGGTGGGCTATGCTGATGGCTACAACCGCTTGCTCTCCAATCAGGCGGAGGTGCTGATCAGAGGCAAGCGCTACCCCGTCGTGGGTAGGGTGTGCATGGATCAGATCATGGTCGACCTGGGCCCACACAGTGAGGTCCAGCCCGGCGAGGAAGTGGTGCTTCTTGGCCGGCAGGGGGAAGAGGAAATTAGCATGTACTCCATTTGTGAAATGCTCCGCACCATCCCCTACGAGGTCACCTGCTGGGTTTCGGCCCGCGTGCCGAGGGTGTACGTAGGGCAGCCGACAGGCAACAAAAGCGATGGATAATCCCGAGGAAAACGCTGTCACGGTTGCAGCCGAGGAACTGAATGAAGTGATGCGGGTGCGCCGCCAGAAGTTAGCGCGCCTGACAGAGCTGGCGGTCAACCCGTACCCGTATCATTTCCGGCGCACGGTAGTGGCGCGGCAGGTGCTGGATGACTTTGCCGGCTACCAGGGCAAGGAAGTGGCCCTGGCCGGACGGGTCATGTCCTTGCGGCGCATGGGCAAGGCCACCTTTGCCCATATTGCCGACGCCTCCGCAAAGATTCAGGTCTACGTCCGCCTCGACCACGTGGGCGAGAAGGCGTACGAGGTATTCGACCTTGTCGACATCGGCGACTTTGTGGGAGTAAGGGGCGAGGTCTTTCGCACCAAGACCGGCGAGATTACGGTGCTGGTCAAGGAGTTTAGCCTGCTCGCCAAGAGCCTGCGTCCTCTCCCGATAGTGAAGGAGCGCGAGATAGATGGCCAGCGTCAGGTCTTTGACCAGTTTGCCGATGTGGAGCTGCGCTATCGACAACGCTACGTTGACCTGGTGGTCAACCCGTGGGTCCGGGAGGTCTTTCTCAAAAGGACCCAGATTGTGCGCGCCATGCGCCGGTTCTTGGACGAGCGTGGCTACGTAGAGGTGGAGACCCCTGTGCTGCAGCCCATCTACGGAGGGGCCACGGCCAGGCCGTTCATCACCCACCACAACGCGCTGGACATGAAGCTCTACCTGCGCATCGCCGACGAGTTATACCTCAAGCGCCTGATCGTCGGCGGCTTCGAAGGGGTGTACGAGATCGGCAAGGACTTTCGCAACGAGGGGATGGACAGGTCCCATAACCCCGAGTTCACCATGATGGAACTCTATGTGGCCTACGAGGACTATTACTTCATGATGGAGCTGGTGGAGCAGATGATCAGCACCATCGCCGAAGAGGTCACAGGTAGCACCACGATCGTGTACCAGGGGCAGCGCATCGACCTAAAACCGCCCTGGAGGCGCCTGAAGATGTTCGACGCCTTGCGGGAGTACACCGGCAAGGACCTCCTTGGAGCCGACGTTGAGGAACTACGAGCTGTGGCCAGCCAACAGGGGGTGGAAGTCGAGGGTTTCTGGGACAGGGGGAAGATCATCGACGAGCTATTCAGCCGCTGTGTGCAGCCCCACCTGGTGCAACCGACCTTCGTCATGGACTACCCGATAGAGCTATCTCCATTGGCCAAGAAACATCGTGACGACCCGCGCCTGGTGGAGCGCTTTGAGCCCTACATCGCCGGACAGGAGATCGGCAACGCATTTTCGGAACTTAACGACCCCGTTGACCAGCTGGCACGCTTCCAGGCGCAGATGCGCCTGCGCGAGGCCGGGTTCGAAGAGGCACAGGTGTTGGACCAAGACTACATCCGGGCCTTGGAGTATGGGATGCCGCCGACCGCAGGTCTGGGTATCGGCGTGGATCGCTTGGTAATGCTGCTCACCGATTCCCACTCCCTGCGGGATGTGATCCTTTTCCCGCACATGCGGCCAGAGCACTGAGAAAACCATGAGCTTCGAACTTTTCATTGCCAGTCGCCACCTGCGCTCCAAGCGTCGCACCGGGTTTGTGTCCCTGATCACCTACATCTCCGTGCTGGGCGTGATGATCGGGGTAGCAGCGTTGATTATTGTGCTCTCGGTGATGAACGGCTTTGAAAGCGAGGTGCGATCGCGCATCGTCGGCTTTGACGCGCACGTGCGCGTAGGCACCTACCATGACCGCGGCATCGAGGACTATCAGCGAGTGGTGGCCCAGATCCAGGACGTGCCACACGTCCTGGGGATCTCACCGTACATCGTGGACAAAGGCCTCATACGCTCGTCGGAAAGCACCGGCGAAGGCGTGATCTTGAAAGGGGTGGACCCGGCTACGGTCGTCAAGGTCTCCGACCTGGAACGGAATATCGTCTATGGCTCACTTGACCTGGGGATGATTGAAGGGGGTGAAGGGGAGCGCCCATTGCCAGGAATTGTCCTCGGCTTCAACCTGGCGGACAAGCTTGTGGTGGGTATTGGTGACAAGGTCACCGTGATCAGTCCTGTGGGCGTCACCGGGCTGCTTGGCCCCATGCCCCCGGTGATGCAGTTCCGGGTGACCGGTTACTTCCAGACGGGGCTCTACCAGTACGACGACACCTTTGCCTACATCTCCCTGGAATCCGCCCAGAAGCTTTTCAAGATGGGGCAGGCGGTGACTGGCCTGGAGTTGCGGTTGGACCAACTTTCTCATGCCCGCTGGGTGGCGCAGCAGATCGACAATCGCCTCGGGTACCCCTATCGTACCACCACCTGGTTCGACATGAATCGCAATCTCTTCTCTTGGATGCAGATCGAAAAGTGGGCCGCGTTCATTATCCTCAGCCTGATCATCATGGTGGCGGCCTTTAACATCGCCAGCACGCTGATCATGATCGTGTTGGAAAAGACCAAGGAGATCGGCATCCTCAAGTCCATGGGGGCAACAGCGCGCAGCATCATGAAGATTTTCGTGTTGGAAGGGCTCATCACCGGCGCTGTCGGCACGGTGTTGGGGTGCGTCGCTGGGTACGTGCTTTGCTGGTCGCAGTTGGAGTACAAGTGGTTCTCTCTGCCAGGCGATGTGTACATCATCAGCTTCCTCCCTGTGCTGATGAAGTGGACGGATTTTGTGTGGGTGAGCCTGGCGGCGATTCTCATCAGCTATTTGGCGACCCTGTATCCGGCGTGGAAAGCCTCGCGATTGGATCCGGTGCAGGCGATACGATACGAGTAGAGAATGGCGCAGCAGAAGCCGGTACTGGTTGCATCGAACTTGCACAAGAGTTACCCCATGGGGCGAGGTAGCCTGCACGTGCTCAAGGGGATCGACCTGGAGGTGATGGAAGGCGAGATCGTGGCTGTGGTGGGGCCTTCCGGGGTGGGCAAGAGCACGTTGCTGCACATTTTGGGCGCCCTTGATCGTCCCAGTGAGGGTCGGGTATTCATCGATGGGCAGGACGTGTTTGCCCTGGATGACCGCGCCTTGGCCGAGTTTCGCAACCGGCGGGCCGGGTTTGTGTTCCAGTTTCACCACCTCTTGCCGGAGTTGACGGCTCTGGAGAACGTGATTCTTCCGGGGATGATCGCCGGCTATCCGCGCCGGGAGCTGGAGGATGTGGGCATGACCCTGCTGGCCGAAGTAGGGCTGGAAAACCGCGCCGGGCATCGACCGTCCGAGCTGTCGGGCGGCGAGCAGCAACGCGTGGCCGTGGCGCGCGCCCTTATCAACCGGCCGCAGCTCGTTCTGGCCGACGAGCCATCCGGCAACCTCGACCTGCAGTCCAGCCGGGCGCTGAACGCGTTAATGTGGGAGCTGAGCAGAAAGCATAATCGCACGCTGATCATCGTGACGCACAACCTGGAATTGGCGCGCCAGGCAGACCGCGTCGTCGAGCTTTATGACGGGCGGATCAAGAACAACACGGTGGCAAAGCGGCCATGATACTCTGTGACCTGTGTGGGGTCAACCCGGCTACGCTCAAGTTGACCCAGGTCATAAACGATGAGCACACGGAGCTCCATCTGTGCAAGCAGTGCGCAGAGGAGAAGGGGTTAGGCATCCCGTTCGGGGCGCTCCCCTCTGCCTTCGGCGCGATGATTGTGGGCTTTCTTGGCGCGCAGCTTGCGGGGACCACCCGCACGGTGGGCTCACTCAAGTGTGAACATTGTGGCATCACGAAGGACGACTTTGAGCGCACAGGGCTGTTGGGGTGCGGGAGGTGTTATGAAACTTTCTCTGAGGACCTCAAGTTTATTCTGCGGCGCATTCATGGGAGCAATAAGCACATTGGCACGCGTCCGCCTGCATTCCGTGAGGCAAAAGAGCACCCCAACATCGAGCAGTTGCGGCAGCGGCTCCAGGAGGCGGTAGCCAAGGAGGAATTCGAAGAGGCGGCACGCCTGAGGGATTTGATTACGGATCTGGAGGCTCAGCTTCGTCAGCGCGCCAGGCCGAATCATGGAAGCCGATGAAGAACACAGAGGCACGGGGGCACGAACGGCCGCCGCGCAGGCGATCGGGTTCTTAGAAGAGCACCTGTGCAGCTGGTTGGACGGCAGCGGTCCCGAGGCTGATATCATCATCACCAGCAGAGTGCGGTTGGCCCGCAACCTGCGTGGCGTGCGCTTCCCTGGAACAGCCCCCGCCGAGGAGCGCGAAAAGGTGCGCGCCCAGGTGGCCGAAGCAACGGCTACCAGTCCTGCTTTGGCCAAGGGGCTAGAGATCGCGGTGGACGCCCTGTCGCCGCTGGACCGGCGGTTCCTCATGGAGCGGAGGCTCATTAGCCCGCAGTTGGCCGAACGGACCGAACAGGCGGCGGTGTTCGTTGACCATACGCAGAGCGTGGCCGTCATGGTCAACGAGGAGGACCACCTGCGCCTGCAGGTCATCTGCTCTGGATTGCGCATCGACCAGGCATGGGAGGTCCTGAGCGCCCTGGACGAAGACCTGGCAGCGGTGCTGGATTATGATTTTTCGGAACAGTTCGGGTACCTTACTGCCTGTCCCACCAACACCGGGACCGGGATGCGGGTGTCGATCTTTGCCCACCTGCCGGGATTGGCGATTCTGGATGAGGTGGACAAGGCTCTAAAGGAATTCGCCGGAAGCGAAATCACGGTGAGGGGTTTCTACGGCGAAGGCAGTCGCGTGCAGGGGCACATATTTCAGATCTCCAACCAGCTCACGCTGGGGAGGGCCGAGAAGGCGATCGTCAAACGGGTGCAGGGGATTGCAGAGCGCCTGGTGGCCTTGGAACGCGAAGCACGGGCGCGGCTGCTTCAGCAAAGGCCGCTGCGGCTCAAAGATGTGGTCTACCGAGCAATAGCGGTGTTGAAGAATGCCCAGCTTCTCTCCTCCCTGGAATTGACCAACCTGCTCTCAGCGGTCCGGGTGGGAAGCGACATGGGGCTTTTGCCGCCCATCCCTCGCAGGGCGCTGAACGAGCTATTGGTGATTGCATTGCCGGCGCATTTGCAAAAGCGGGCCGGCAGGGAGATGGGAGGAGAAGAACGCGACGCTTACCGTGCCCAGTTCGTGCGCGAGTATTTGGGCATTTGAGATGAAGAGGGAAAGGAGTCGTCGTCCGCGTGCCGGGTGGTGGGTGGATTGGACGGGCGACCAGGAAATAGAGGAGTGGCTGCCATGAGAAACAACTTTTCCCAGCGGGTGCAAAGGGTCATCCAGTTGGCGCGGGACGAGGCCCGCCGGCTGGGACACGATCACATCGGGGCGGAGCACCTCCTGTTGGGCCTCATTCGGGAAGGGGAAGGGCTGGCCGTGACCATTTTGCAGCGTCTGGGGTGCGACCTGGACGAAATCCGCACTGCTGTGGAGGACGCCCTGGGGGTGACCGGCGAAACAACCACCTACGGCAACATCCCCTTCACCCGCCGCGCGGAAAAGGTGCTGAAGATGGCCTACAACGAGGCGGAGCGGTATCGTTCCGACATCATCGGCACCGAGCACCTGCTGCTGGCTCTGGTCAAGGAGCGCGAGGACATTGCCAGCCAGGTGCTACACACGTTTGATGTGACCTATGAGGCGGTAGCCCAGGAGTTGGAGAATATCATGCAAGGCGGAATGTCTTCTGACAAGGAGCTCTCCTCGCAGCGCGGCTCCAAGACGCCGGCGCTGGACCACTTTGGTCGCGACTTGACCGAGCTGGCGCGTCGCGGAGAGCTGGACCCCATCATCGGTCGGGACGAAGAGATTCAGCGCGTGGCGCAGGTGCTGAGTCGACGGAAGAAAAACAACCCCGTGCTCATCGGCGAGCCGGGCGTGGGCAAGACCGCCATCGCCGAGGGCTTGGCCCTGCGCATCGTGCAGAAGAAGGTGCCCCGCGTCTTGCACAACAAGCGCGTGGTGACCCTGGACCTGGGGGCCATCGTAGCCGGCACCAAGTACCGTGGCCAGTTCGAAGAGCGCATGAAGGCGATCATGAACGAGCTGGTCAAGGCCAAGGACGTCATCCTGTTCATCGATGAACTGCACACCATCGTCGGGGCGGGCAGCGCCTCCGGCTCTCTGGATGCCTCCAACATGTTCAAGCCTGCCCTCTCGCGGGGCGAGCTCCAGTGTATCGGCGCCACCACCTTGGACGAGTATCGGCAGTACATCGAGAAAGACGGGGCCTTGGATCGGCGCTTCCAGAAGATCATGGTCGACCCGCCCACACCAGAGGAGACGCTGCAGATTCTCAAGGGCCTCCAGGACCGGTATGAGAAACACCACCACGTCAAATACACCGACAAGGCCATCGAGGCAGCGGTACGCCTATCGGAGCGCTACATCACCGACCGCTACCTGCCCGACAAGGCCATCGATGTGATGGACGAGGCAGGGGCGCGTGTGCACTTGAACAACATCGTGGTGCCCAAGGCCATCACTGACCTCGAGGAGAAGATCAAGCGGCTGCAGAGTGAGAAAGAGGCGGTGGTGGCCAGCCAGAACTTTGAGCGGGCGGCAGTATTGCGGGACCAGGAAAAACGCCTGCTCCGCGAATTGGAAGAGGCGCGCAAAAAGTGGGAGGAGGAGGACCAGAAGATTGTGGCCACCGTGCCCGAGGAGGAGATCGCGGCAGTGGTGTCGATGATGACCGGCATCCCGGTGCAAAAGGTGGCGCAGTCGGAGTCGGAGCGCCTGCTGCATATGGAGGAAGAGCTCCGCGCGCGCATCATCGGCCAGGACGAGGTCATCCGCGTGCTGACCAAGGCCATTCAACGCACGCGCGCGGGACTCAAGGACCCGAATCGCCCCATCGGCTCGTTCATCTTCTTGGGTCCAACCGGAGTGGGCAAAACGCAGCTGGCCAAGGAGTTGGCGCGTTATCTGTTCGAGAGCGAGCAGGCGCTGATCCGCATCGACATGTCCGAGTACATGGAAAAGTTCTCCGTCTCGCGTCTGACCGGCGCGCCCCCAGGGTACGTAGGCTATGAGGAAGGGGGGCAGCTTACCGAGAAGGTCCGCCGTCACCCCTACTCTGTGGTGCTCTTCGATGAGATCGAGAAGGCACACCCAGATGTGTTCAACATCCTGTTGCAGATTCTGGACGACGGCCGGCTGACCGACGGCTTGGGGCGGCAGGTGGACTTTAAGAACACCATCCTCATCATGACCTCCAACATCGGCGCGCGGGAAATTCGCAAGACGGGCGGCTTTGGGTTCTCCAAGGGCGATGAGCGCTCCGATTACGAGAGCATGAAGAAGCGCATCATGGACGAAGTGAAGCGCATCTTCAACCCGGAGTTCCTGAACCGCGTCGACGAGATTGTGGTGTTCCGCGCCCTCAACCTCAACGACATCGTCAAGATCGTGGACATTCTCATCGACGAGATGGCCGCCAAGCTCAAGGACCGCGACATTGAGGTGGAAATCACGAAGGGGGCTCGTGAGCTCCTCGCCACGAAAGGGTTTGATCCGGTGTTTGGCGCCCGCCCGCTGCGCCGCACCATCCAGAAGTTGGTGGAGGACCCCATCGCGGAGGAGATACTGCGCGGTCGCTTCGGCGACGGCAGCCGTATTCGCATCGGGCACAAGGGCGATAAGCTGACCTTCACCGAGGTAGCGCGCAAAGAGCCGCGTCACGAAGGTCCCCGCGAAGAGGGCCGTACGGAAATCGTCAACAACTGAGCCGCGGCTTCGGCGCGGACATCTGCACCCTATGCACCCGTTCCAGGATACTCGCCCGCAAGGGGATCGGAGTTCTGGAGCGGGCGCTTTTTTTGCGGGGCACCGCAGCGAGGGGCCTCACCCAGGGGGGCGGTGAAGAAACACTTGCATGTTGCTTATTAGTTCGTTACATTCTGTCGCACTGGAGAGGATGAGGCGCTGACCATGACGACAGCGGCACACGCGCTATTCATCGCCGATGCGCACTTGCGCGGCACCGCAGAGGCGGCCGAGCAGGAAAAAGTGCGCCGCTTACATAGCTTCCTAACTCAGGCCGCCCCCTACGTGGCCGTACTTTGCATCTGCGGCGACCTGTTCGACTTTTGGTTTGAATATCGCCACGCAGTGGTCAATCGCTATTTCCGCACCCTCCGTCTGCTTGCTGACCTGGTGGACAACGGCACGGAGGTCCATTACGTTGCGGGCAATCACGATTTCTGGATGCGCGATTTTCTGGCCCAAGAAGTGGGCCTTGTGGTCCATCGGCATACCTTCCAGGGCCACGTGGCAGGACAGCGCGTCTTTGTGCGCCATGGGGACGGCATCGATGTCGGGGACCGGGGCTACCGCTTGTTAAAGCGCGTGTTGCAGCACCCTGTGGGCGTGGCAATGTATCGCCTGGTCCATCCGGACCTGGGCGTGCCAGTGGCAGAGTTCTTCTCCACACTGAGCAGGAACCATGGAGCGCAGCGCGAGTTTCGCGGACGCCAGCACTACCGTGCGTATGCCGAGCACACCATTGCACGTGGCCACGATGTGGTGGTACTGGCCCACACGCACGAGCCAACGTGTGAGCCAATCGCGAACGGAGTGTACCTCAACCCGGGCGATTGGATCACCCACTTCACCTTTGGGCTTGTCGACCAAAACGGGGTGTGGCTTAAGGAGTGGATGGGTGACCAAGGTGCCAGGGAGATAGCACACCTGCCACTGCCCAGCACACAGAGGTGAGTCCACACGCGCTGGCACTTTGGACATAAGAGAAGCGCTCGGCGCGAAATCGAGACTTTCACTGGTGAGGCTGCATGAAGAGAAAAATACGACGTTCGCTCCACGCTACTTTCGGTGAGGGCGGACCTAATGAAGGACGCCGGCTGAGGCGCTACGTCCGGCTGGCAGTAGGCTTGCTGGGCGTCGCAGTCATCGGCTACTTGTTTGCCCTCACACGGCAACTGCCCTCTTTGCGGCAACTTGAGGAGTATAGCCCTGAGCTGGCAACAAAGCTCTATTCGGCCGATGGCCAGGTGTTCAAGGAGTTCTTCGTCAAGAACAGGGTGTTGGTGCCCCTCGCCCAGATGCCGGACTATGTATGGAAGAGCGTGCTAGCGTCGGAGGACCATCGCTTTTTCCGCCATTGGGGAGTGGTACCGCAGCGCTGGGTCAAGGCGACCTTGGGCGGTATGCTGCGCATGAGGACACCCCGGGGCGTCAGCACCCTCACCCAGCAACTTGCCCGCGATCTGTACTTGACCAAAGAGAAATCCATCGGCAGGAAGATTAAAGAAGTGTTCACCGCCATCCAAATCGAGCGCACCTACAGCAAGCGCGAGATTCTGGAGATGTATCTTAACCAGTCGTATTTGGGCCCAGGGGTATACGGCGTTGAGGCTGCTTCACTCTACTATTTCGGCAAACATATTCAGGAGGTGACGTTGCCGGAGGCTGCTCTTCTGACCGCTCTGCTCCCCAACGCTGGCTACTACTCTCCCTTCAAGTACCCCGAGCGGGCGATGAGTCGCCGCAATCTGGTGCTGCGGCGCATGAGGGATCTGAAATACATCAACGAGGAACAGTACCAGGAGGCCATCGCTGCACCTTTGGGAGTGGTGAGCCGCGAGCCGAATCATGAAGAGTTGGCCCCGTACTTTGCCGAGCACGTGCGACGCGAGCTGATCGCCCGCTACGGGATGGACATTTACACCGGCGGATTGCGTGTGTTCACGACTCTGGATACGAGAGTGCAGGCATGCGCCAATCGCGCCATTGCCGGGCACATTGGCACGGTGGAGAATCGGCAGCGCGCCTGGATCCTTGCCCACCCGGAGACCGAGTTTGCCAAACTGGTCCCCCCCTCGCTTCTGAAGAAGACTAATGTACGGACGCTCATCCGCAACAGGGCCTTTGTGGACTCCCTGCTCAACGAAAAGGCCAAGGTGCAGGTGGCATTGGTAGCTATTGACCCGTCCACGGGTCATATTCTCGCCATGGTCGGGGGACGAGATTTTCGCGAGTCCGAGTTCAATAGAGCCACGCAGGCGCAGCGACAGCCTGGATCTGCGTTCAAGCCTTTCGTGTACCTGGCCGCCATCGACAACGGCTATCCGCCGTGCTACGAGTTGCTCAACCAGCCGGTGGTGTTGGATATTCCTGGCAGCCAGCGCTGGACGCCGTCCAACTATGACGGCTCAATTGGCGGGAAGACCACTCTGCGCGAAGCGCTCGCCAGGTCACTCAACCTCGTCACCGCGCGGTTGGTGTTAGAAGCAGTCCCACCCGAAGTGGTGGTGGAATACGCCAGGCGATTAGGCATTACGACGCCGCTTTCGCCCGTGCCTGCCATGGCGCTGGGCTCAGAGACGGTCATCCCCATAGAAATGGTTTCAGCTTTTGCCGCATTCGCTAACCGCGGAGTGCTCATGCGCCCCGTGGCCATCTTGCGCGTGGAGGACAAGTTCGGAAACGTTCTGCAAGAGTATCGCCCGGCGCCGCAGGAGGTGCTGTCTGAAGGGAGTGCGTACATTATTACCGACATGATGCGCGGGGTACTGGACATGGGTCGTGGTACTGGGCGCTTGGCGCGCACCCTGTATGGCTTTACCAGGCCTGCCGCCGGCAAGACCGGCACCACCAACGATTTCTCCGACGCCTGGTTTGTGGGCTTTACCCCGCAAATCGCAGCCGGCGTATGGGTAGGAGTGGACGACCCTTCGGTCACTCTGGGGGGAGGCCAGTCAGGGGCAGTGGCAGCGCTCCCCATCTGGGCACCGTTCATGAAGGCAGCCCACGACACCCTCCAGTTGCCTGTGGAAGACTTTGTAATGCCCCCTACCGTGGTGCGAGTGGAAATCTGCAGCGAGACTAAGGAGTTGGCCACCGAGTCCTGCCCGCAGATAGTCGAAGAGGTGTTTCCGGTGCAGCAATCTCCGCGGACCTTTTGTAAGAAACATGGCGGCCAGCCGCTTCAGCCACAGGAGGGGGGTGAAAAGGGGACCACGAGAAAAGTGCGCTTCTGATGCGAGCCATCCCGGCTGGACCCACAGAGCTCTAGGGTGTAAACGCGGCAAGGGCTTTAGCGCTTTCGGCGCGTTTTCCGCCAAGTGTGGCCATCCATAGTGGCGTTGCCTACAAGGATGGTCACACGAACCGAGGGCTAGCCTCGGAGCCGTCCAGCCGGACATAGGAAGCGGGCGCCGTCCGCGATGACCCACCAGCAGGCACTCCCCGAGTGGACTCATGCACCGCATGCCTGCCACACATGAAGGAGAACGGGCAATGAACCGCACAGTGAGTCTCTTGCCGCTGTTATTCCTGCTGTCGGTGAACGGCTACGGACTGGCCGGCCAGGAGGAGCCCTTGGCCGTGGTGGCTACCACACCTAAGGGTCCAGTGGCTTCGCGTGCTGATTGCCGAGCCATTCTGGTCACATTCAACCAGCCGATGGTGCCTCTGCAAGCCTTGGCAGAGCTAAGCACCGAGGGGCCGCTGGTCATCGCCCCGCCTACGCCGGGCATATACCGCTGGCTCGGGACCACTACTTTGGCCTTTGCCCCTAAAGACACCCTTCCGTATGCCACCCGCTTCACCGTGAAAGTGCCGGCTGGTATCACTTCCGTAAGTGGCGCCTCCTTGGCGCAGGATGTTGTGTGGGAGTTTGAAACGCCACGCCCGGAACTTAGGCACTCCTCCCCAGAAGACGGTGCCGTCGGTGTGTTGTTGGAGACCGAAGTCGTCCTCTACTTCAACATGCCTATGTCGCCCGCGCGTGCCACGCCTTTCTTGGTCTGGCGCGAGAGCAAAAGCGGGCGTGCGGTGCAGTGGACCGTGCGGCACCCAACGAGCCGGGAAATAGACCGCGACTGGCGCGTCCAAGGGGACAGCACCACCGTGCTCGTGCTCAGCCCCAAGACGCGGCTCCGCCGCCAAACCAGCTATGAGGTTGTGTTGCGCGAGGGGCTGCTGGCGGCGCAAGGAGAGCTAGGTTTGACTCGCAATGAACGGTTCGCCTTCCAAACCTACGGGGACCTTCGCCTGCTCGAGATGCGCCAACAGGTGCAGCACAACCCACAGGAGGCCCTCTCATTCAAGTTCAGCAATCCGGTGACTCCCGCCGAGCTGGTCAAACACATTCATTTTACACCACCTGTGGAAATACCGGAAAGCTACTTCGAGCGAAGCTACCCCGCAGAGGTCATCGAACTCTGGCTTCCACTCTTGCCCGATACGACCTATCAGGTCGCATTGGACGATTCACTGGCCGACATCCATGGCAACCGCCTGCCAAAGCCAGTGCGGCTCACCTTCAGCACCGGGCCCTACCCCAGCACCTTGATCATGACCAGCGGCCCCGGTGTAATGGAAGCTCTGGGAGACCGTCGCTATCCGATGGAATATGTGAATCTTCCTAGCGTCCAGCTGCAACTGGCCAGGATTCTGCCCGATTCCCTCATCCCGTTGCTTCTTAAGCCGGATTTGTTCAACAGCACCTTGAGGCTGCCCGGAAGCTTTTTCCTGGTCGACCGTCTCTGGAAACTACCCGGGAAGCGCAACGAGCGTAAGCTGGTACCCATCAACGTCGACTGGGTGTTGGCAGGGGCCAAGCACGGACTGGTCTTTGTGCAAGTGGACAACCTCTTGCCTGACCCGCGCCGCGAGGTGTGCAAGGCCCTGCTCCAGGTCACGGAGTTAGGTGTCACTGCCAAATTTGCGCCTCATGACGTGTTGATCTACGTGACGCGCCTCGCGGATGCCTCGCCGGTAGCAGGAGCAGTAGTGGAGCTGCGGGGCGATGATAACCGCGTCTACTACAGGACTGTCACCGATGCCCAGGGTTTGGCAGTGGCACCTGGCTGGCGCAGGTTGGGCATTCGGCCCGTGAGCGCGTGGGAAAAACCCCGCGTCTGGGTTCTGGCCTACAATGGCCGCGACGTCGCCTACACCGCCTCCGACTGGGGCACCGGCATCTATCCCTACCGATTTGGCATCGACTATGACTGGCGGGCTGAACCCGAACGGTATGCGGGCGTACTCTTCACGGACCGTAACCTTTACCGCGCCGGTGACACGGCCCATGTGAAGGTGCTTGTGCGCGAAAAGGTCCGCGCAGAATGGGAAGCTCCTGCCGGCTTGCCTGCCAAGGTAAAGGTCTATGACTCTCGTGGGCAGGCAGCATGGGAGCAAGTCTTGGGCACCAACGCGTTCGGGTCGCTGGCGTTCGACTACCCGGTCCCACCGGACGCACCGCTGGGTTACTATCGGGTGACTGTGGACACGGGCACGTCGCCTCCGCCCAAGGGCGTGTATCGAGAACCACTGGTTGAAGGGGTCTTTCGGGTGGAGGCGTTTCGGCCGGCCGAATGCGAAGTGAACGTGCGGCCAGACCGAAGCGGCTATGTGCTGGGGGATACGCTGCGCGCCACGGTCAGCGGCAGCTACTTGTTCGGCGGCGCAATGTCGGAGCACACCGCCGAGTGGTGGGTGCGAGTGGGACCTGGGGATTTTTCACCCTCTGGGTACGAAGGCTACTTTTTCGGCGTCCAGGACTGGATGCTGGCCGAGGAAGAGGAGGTCGAACCTCGCATGCGGCTGCTCAATTCGGGCAGGGTAAAGTTGGACAAGAACGGGACCTTTGGTATCGCCACCTGGCTGGGTGGATTCAGGCCGCATGGGGCCTCGCAAGTATCCATATCTGCCGACGTGGAGAGCGCCAGCAGACAGCACGTGAGCACCATCGCCACTGCCCCACTGCACCCGGGCGAGTACTACATCGGCATCCAACTAGCCTCAACCGTGAGGCAAGAACGGCAGCCGCTTACCTTTCGCGTCATCACGGTAGACCCAGACGGGAAGCCAATACCTAATCGGCGGGTGCGCATCAGCCTGGTGCACCGCCAATACCACTCAGTGCGCAAGGCTGGCATTGGCGGGCGGTACGAATGGATCAGCAAACCCGTGGACACCACCGTTGACTCGGCCGTGGTCCTCAGCGCCACCGAAGCCAAAGAGGTCTTTTTTGTGCCCGAAAAGGCCGGATCCTACTTTATCCGCGCAGAGGCCCAAGACCGGCGCGGCAACATAGTCTCCACTTGGGCCCCCTTCTACGTGAGCGGAAAGAGCTATGCGGCCTGGGAGCGGAGGGACGACGATCTACTGGAGCTCGTCCCCGAACGCCCTTCCTATCGACCAGGCGAGGTCGCAACAATCCTGGTGAAATCCCCCTTTGAAGAAGCCCAGGCGCTGGTGACTGTGGAGCGGGAAACGGTGTTGCGGCATTTCGTGCGTCAGCTCAAGGGCACGGCGCCGCGCATCGAGTTGCCGATCACCTCCCAAGACCTGCCCAACGTCTTTGTGTCCGTCATCTTGTTGAAAGGGCGCACCGCCAGCCATGTCTTTTCCCCTGAAGGGGCCGACGTGGGCAGGCCCGCCTTCAAAGTCGGCTATGTGGGCCTCACTGTGGACCCGGGTACAAAGCACCTGAACGTCCAGGTACGGACCGACCGGGTGACCTACAGGCCTGGTGAAGAGGTGACGGTGACCGTGCGGCTCCGTGATGGAGCCGGGCTTCCGGCCAGGGGCGAGGTGGCACTGGCCGTGGTCGACGCCGCAGTGCTGAGCCTGACGAAATACCGCCTACCCGATCCCTTCGCAGCCTTCTATGGGCCGAGGCCGCTGAGCGTGCAAACGGCCGAAACCAGGCTGCACGTAGTGGAGCAACGCAATTACGGAGAGAAAGGCGAAGACCGCGGTGGCGATGGCGGTGCAGGCGCAGGTATTGCGGCACAAGCCCTGCGCTCGCGCTTTGTCCTCACCCCCTACTGGAATCCTTCCCTCCTCACCGACGAGCGCGGAGAAGCCACCGTGACGTTCCGCTTGCCTGACAACCTCACGCGTTTTGTGGTGATGGCGGTAGCGCATACCAGCGATAGCCGGTTTGGTGCCGGCGAAAGCGAGCTGGTGGTGAACAAGGACCTCTTGGTGCAGCCGGCGCTGCCCCGCTTCGCCCGGGTTGGCGATGTGTTTGAGGCCGGCGCGGTAGTCCACAACCAAACTGCGCACGAGGGGCGGGTGCAACTGAGCATGAGCGCCCAAGGGTTAGTGCTCAAAGGAAAGGCCAGTGCAGAACTTGTGGTAGGCGCGGGGCAAGCCAAGGAAGTCCGGTTCCCCGTGGAGGTGCGGCAGATCGGAGAAGCAACGGTGACCTTTGTCGCCGAGATGGGAGCTCTACGGGACGCAGTGAGGGTGTCGTTCCCTCTCCAGGCGCCGCATCCGAAAGAGACGGTCGCCACCGCTGGCCGTACCGCCCTTCGAGTAAAGGAGGCGATCGTAGTGCCGGCCGACTGTGTGCCGGGGATGGGCACCCTTGAGGTGTGGCTCTCCTCCTCTGCCATGACGGAGCTGGCGTCGGCAGCCGAGTACCTCCTGACGTACCCTTACGGCTGCCTCGAGCAACGTGTCTCAGCCGTGTTACCCATGATAGTGGCTGGCGACCTGGTGCGTGCGTTTCGGTTGCCTGCGCTCGAAGGAGCCGATTTCGCCCAGGTGGCCACACAGACGCTGAGGGAGTTCAAAAACTACCAGCTCCCCGATGGGGGATTTGCCTACTGGCCAGGTGAGACCCGCGTTTCTCCTTTTGTCTCAGCATATGCCATGCAAGCTCTCGTTGAAGCCCGCGCGCGTGGTTATCCTGTTGACGACAAGATGTTCCGCCTGGGCATAAAGTACCTGAGGGAGTTTCTGCGCGAGAAATACGGCACCGCACCCCACGCATTGCCCGAGCGGTCCTGGCTGGTCACCAAGGCCTTGGCCGCCTACGTGCTGGCCAAAGCAGGGGAGCCAGACAAGGGGTATTTGGAGTACCTCTACGAGCAACGCACCCGCCTCCCACTCCTCGGCAAAGCGATGCTCCTCAGGGCACTGTGGGCTGCCGGCTTGGCCAAAGACCACCAACAGGCGCTCGCTGACTTCCTACAAAACGCCATCCGCGTGGACCCCACAACTGCCCATTTCGAAGAAGAGAGGCCAGAGGAGTTGGTGTGGATCTTTCACTCGGACGTGCGCACAACGGCGGTAATCTTGGAGGCTCTGCTGGAGACACGCGGCGGTTTCCCGCTGGACGACAAGGCGGTTGCCTGGCTCCTGGAACAGCGCAAGAACGGACCCTGGCGCACGACCCAGGAGAACGTGTTTGCCCTCATGGCCTTGGCCCGTTACTTCGCAATCTACGAGAAGGATGTCCCCAACTTTAAGGCTCAGCTGCGCGTGGGTGAGCGCACTTTGCTGAGTGAGACCTTTGCCGGGCGCGAGCTCTCCCTGAGGCGCGCAACTCTTGGCCTGGATGAATTCCCCAAGGGGAAACGCGTGCCCGTGGACGTGGAAAAATCGGGCACGGGCCAGCTGTACTACGGACTGCGCATGAACTATTTCCCAGCTGCCGCTCCCAGTACCCGCGACCAGGGAATCACGGTATTGAAGACCATAACCCCCCTCTCCGGAAAGATAACAGGGCTCACGTTCGCGCCCGGGGCATTGCTCAAGGTGGAGCTCAAGGTGATCACGCCACAAGGGCGACCCTTTGTCGTGGTGGACGACCCCCTCCCCGCAGGACTCGAGGCAGTAAATGTGACGCTGGAGACCGCCTCAGCGGAAGCGGCCCAGTTTGCCGGTTCAGGGATAGGGGAAAGCTCCTGGTGGGGGGAGTTTGACCACGTGGAGCTACGCGATGATCGTGTGGTGCTGTTTGCGAACTACTTGCGAGCTGGGGTTCACACGTACACCTATTTGGCGCGCGCAACCACCGTGGGTGATTTTGGCATGCCCTCCACCTACGCCGGGCAGATGTACGAGCCCGAGGTATTTGGCACCTTGGCGGGGGCAAGGGTGACAGTGCGCGGGGGCCAATGAAGCCCTTCGCGGTTAGGCCCAAGGCAGAGGGCGCATAGAAAACCGATGGCTATGGCCCGAACTGCAAAACGCCTGGCGGCGTTGGTCGGCATGCTGAGTACGGGGGTCTTGGCGCTGCTCCTGGTGCCGTTGCCGCGTGAGCTTGCGAATCGCACCAGCGGCGAGGTGCTGCGGCTCACGGATCGCCACGGCCGCTTGCTCCAGGAGAGGGTGCTGGGTGAAGGTCGCGGGCAGTGGGTGGAGCTCAATGAGGTGTCGCCGTACGCGATCGAGGCGACTGTGGCCGTGGAGGATCACCGTTTCTACCGCCACTGGGGAATTGACCCGGTGGCCCTGGTGCGGGCGGCGGTGCAGGCGGCGCGTGCCGGCCGGATTGTCTCCGGCGCCTCCACCCTCACGCAGCAGCTGGCGCGGCTCCTCTATCACTTGCCCCGCAGATGGTGGGCAAAACCACTGGAAATGATCCTGGCGGTGAGATTAGAACTTGCCCTGCGCAAGGAGGAGATCCTCACCCAATACCTGAACCGTGTTCCGTATGGCAACAACGCCGTAGGCATCGAGGCTGCGGCACGCCTTTACTTCGGCAAGCCGGCTCATCATCTCACTCTTGCTGAGGCCGCACTGCTCTCGGGGCTGCCGCAGGCACCGGCGCGCTACGACCCCTACCGTTATCCAGAGCGGGCAAGGAGACGCCAAGGCCAGGTCCTGGGGGCCATGCTGCGCCACGGGATGATCGACAGCGTCACCTACGCCCAGGCATGTAACGCGGAGCTCTCTCTCAGTCCTCCGGAACGTTCCTTCTTTGCTCCCCACTTCTGCGACTGGCTTGTGAGCAACTGCCGGGGCCTCGGTCTGCCGGACAAAGGAGTCGTCCAAACCACCCTCGACCTCACCGTGCAACAGCAGGTCGAGCTCCTGCTCAGGAGTCATGTGCAACTACTGGCGAGCCGGAACGTGACCAATGCCGGTGCGTTGGTCTTGGACAACAAGGATGGCTCCGTGCTGGCCATGGTAGGTTCGGCGGATTACTTTGACGAGGCCCACCACGGGCAGGTGAATGCCTGCCTGGCGCTGCGCCAACCCGGCTCGACAATCAAGCCATTCACCTACGGCCTTGCCCTGGAGCAAGGGTGGACTGCCGCCCACATCCTTGCGGATATCGAGACGCACGCCGCGGGCCCGGGCGGCGACTTTCGCGTGCACAACTATGACCGACTCTTTCACGGGCCGGTCCGACTGCGTGTCGCCCTCGCCTGCTCCTACAATGTCCCTGCGGTCCGCCTCCTGGAGGAGCTGGGGCCCGAGCTCTTGCTGGCGAAGTTGCGCCGGGCAGGTTTTGCAAGCCTCAGCAAGCCGGCCAGCCACTATGGCCTGGGTCTGACGCTGGGCAACGGCGAAGTCACACTTCTGGAGTTGACCTTGGCTTACTCCGCCCTCGCCAATGGCGGAGCGTTCCACCGGGTGAACGTGCTGCAGGCCGATACGGCGGAGACCGAAACCCGGCAGCTGTTCTCCCCCCAAGTTGCTTATCTCCTCACCAGTATCCTCGCGGACCGCGAGGCAAGGATGCCGGCATTCGGTGAGGGCAACGCCCTGGAGCTCCCATTTCCGTGCGCCGCCAAAACCGGAACCTCTAAGGATTACAGAGACAACTGGGCTGTGGGCTACACGACTCGCTACACCGTAGGGGTGTGGGTCGGCAATTTTAGCGGCGAAGCCATGCAAAAAGTATCCGGCATAAGTGGGGCAGGCCTGCTCTTTCGGGACATCATGTTGCTGTTGCATCGCCAGGCCTGGCCAGAACCCTTCGCGGTTCCATTTGGCGTGGTGGAGAGAGAAATCTGCGCCCGCTCCGGAGAATTGCCAGGCCCATATTGTCCGGGTACGGTGCGGGAGTTTTTTGTTGCGGGCACCGAACCAACACGCACCTGCTCTGTCCATCGCCCCTTTCCCGAGCCAACGCGGGCTGAAACCAAAGGCGCGGTGGTAGTCTATGAAGTCTGGCCTCCGCAGTACGAGCAGTGGCTGGTGAGCGCCGGCGTACCTCGACCGCCGAGCCTACCGCCTGCCCAACAGCAGGGGGCCCAGTCTAATCCCGAACTGCCGGTCATCACCTTTCCGGATGAGGGAGACATCTACAGGCTTGATCCGGTCCTGCGTCCCGAGTTTCAGACGCTGGAGTTGCAGGCGGTCGTCCCCCCCGGTGTGACACGCCTCTCGTGGTGGGTGGACGATTCCCTGGTGTGCACGGTGGGTTACCCATTCTGCGCCCGCTGGCCCCTTGCCCCAGGCGCTCATCGGGTACAAGCGAAGGCGGAGGCGGGTGGACTGGTGTTGGTGAGCAAACCGGTCCACATTACCGTGCTTTGAGGGGCCCCTGACTTAGAAGACCATGCGGAAAAGGCGGGCACCGCCCGCTTTGAGCAAGATCGACGCCTGGTGCCCATCCTCCTCCGACGAGAAGCTCACCGCCATGTGCGCCACGCCTTCGGGCGCAATCTCTGCAAGCCCCTTCACCCGCTCGCTGAAGAAAAGTCGCGGCTTCGCCCCACGCATGTAGTTGCGATTCAGCACCATGAGGTACTGTTCCCTCCTGCGCGCGCCGCGAAAGAATGCCACGGTCACGTATTCTCCGTCGATGCGGTAGACGGTTCCCTCCAGATTCACCCGCTCCTGCCCCGCAGGCACTGGATCGCTATGGAAGACGGCGACGCACGAGGTGCCGGCGAGAATTGGCAGCCAGGCGCCCGCGGTATCGTTGATTTCACGCAGAGTTCTTGCCACAGAAACGGCCGGGCCGTGCATCGTGGCCCAGGAGTGCAACAGGCCCCAATCCAGCCCCCACTCGATGCCTTGTGCCCCATATGCAAGGAGGCTCATGGCCTGAAAGCGGAGGAAGTGGTCACGCAGCTCAGTTTGGTCGCCCTCCCTCGCCTCGACTACGGTTCCCCACCAGGGCAGGTGCACCGCCAGCGCGAGACGTCTCATTTCCCCAAGGTGGGCAAAAAAGTTAGCGGCCGGAACACCTCCTTCCACCCCCTGCTCGTCGAACACGAGGACATCGGGCTTGAGATGGGCGATGCGGGTATGCAGATCGCCTTTGACGCTCATGGCCAGCAATGCTCGGTGCTGCCGGTCCGCCGCGGCCAGGTGCTGTCTAATGACCGCGGCGCGCGCGAACAGGGCTGTGTCTGCCACCGGCCCCAACCAGTAGCCCGCACAGGCAGGATGGCGCGCACATGACCTGACCAATCTGTCGGCCCGGGATAGCGCAGAATCCAAGGGGACAGAGGGGTCAAGAAAGGCTGGGTCCCCCACATGGAGAAGTGTCCCCGACGTGTGGGCGACGTCCAACAGAGACTTGAGCGTGCCTGGATCAGACGAGCACACCGTGCCGTGAGTAAAGCCAAAGTGCGCCAGGCCCGTCACAGCCTCCGCTCCGCGCTCTGGTACCTTCGGGGCTCTGGCCACGATGGCCGTTGTCTGGACTGGACGCTTACCACAAGCCAGCCACAGGAGGCCTGCTACTGTTGCGGTGCAGAGGAGCCCCCCCAAGGTAATGCCCCCCCTGCCCGCACGGTGGCCACGCTCTGCCATCGCACCGCGGGCGCTACGATGCCAACACCTTGAGGGCACGATCGGCAGCCTGCAACAATGGTTCTGCAGACACGGACGAACCCACCGCCTGACGCATCCACGCCTCGGGTGTGAGGGCACCGAGCCGGCACATGCGCTCCATCTCCTGTCCCAGATTCTTGCCGGCAAGGTACTGCTCGATCTGGAAGGCGATGATGTGCCCGAGCGGATAATCCGGCAGGTAAAGCCCAGCATCAATCATGTGCGAGTAGATGGCCAGCAGGACCACATCTTTCTGGCCAAAAACGGGCGCATAGAATTCGTTCCACACCTCGCGGGCAATGTGGACGGTGGCCTCCTTCAGCTCCGCAGGAGAGGCCTGGGGGTGGTCGTACATCCAGCGCCACACGCGCATGTCCACTAGGGCGACACCCGCGATTTCGTAGGTTGCCCACAGGTTATCCAGGGCACGGAGATGCTCGGCCGCTGGATCCTTGCCCCGCAGGCCAAGAAGCTCAAGGTCCCGCGCCTGGAACACAAACGCAAACGCTTCGGTGAAAGCGGTATTGGGGACGCCACGCAGGAGAGTATGATCAACCTTGTTGAGCGAAAAAACCTGCTCGCAATTATGGCCTAACTCGTGAATGGCAATGTTATAGCCCTTGTAGTTCATCCCCGAAGCAGGGATGCGCGTGCGCAAGTGGGCCTTGTCGGCCCGGCGACCAGGTTCCCAGGCATGACCAGCTCCGCGTGCCGGATCAACGACGATCCGCTCGCTGAGGAAACGCGCCTGCTCCGGCGAGAAACCGAGGGCACCGAGAATACGTGGCAGGTCCCGTTCGAATGCCTGCGGGTTGGGGTACCGACGGGCAACTACTTTGTCCAGCTCGGCCTCCGCATAGGCGCCGCGCGGCTTGAAGCCGTTGTACCAGATATCAAAAGGCTCCAGAGGCCTGCCAAGACGCTTCTCAATGAGGCGTGCAGTGCGCGCTACTTCAGGTGAGCTCAACACCTGCTTAAAAAGAGCCTCAACGGTAGCCTCCGGCATCTCTCTGTCGCGCTGAAACCGACGGTCCATGAGCGTGGGCATCGTCGGATAGTAGGGGTCGGCCTCGCGCTCAGCGCGGAAAATGGTGAGGAGATGCTCATACCGGCGATTCGGTTCGGGCTTTGATTCCACCTGCGCCGGCGCTGCTACACCCTCTACATCCTGCACCGCTGCGGGGGTCACCGTGTTGCTCACCGGCTTCCAGTCCACGGCCGGGTTATTGATGACCACCGCCGGGATTTCCTGCAGGATAATGCGCTCCATGATCCGCTGGATCATCCTCTGTCGCCGCAGACCCTCAGGATTGGCGTATTGAGCCTTCAGTTCGTCACGGAGATTCCAATGGCTTATGAGCTTCATCCCCGGCGGGAAGAGTCGCTGACCTTCCTCCGTAAGCACATGGTGCATGAAAATGTTATAGTTGTTGATATAGTCATCAGCACCCACGTACGCTTGGCTTAGCCGCTGGTTAACCGTGGCGGGCACTCGCGCGGAAAAGGTCTGAGCCAAACGCGCCTGCGCCCACTGTTGGCGGGTCCAGGTTGGACCCAGGGCAAGGCGCTCTTCGAGGGTGTAGAGGGGAAAATTAAGCAGAACCACAAAGGCAATCCGCTTTTGGAAAAGATCCTCCATCAGGTGGGCAGCCGGGCTGAATTCAGCAAAGAGGTAGTCGATGGGCAAGATTGGCCCCAGGTCCAGGTCCAAGGGCTGGCGCAACTCGCGCCCCATCTCCGCGAAGTGCCCGAAGATGCTCTCAAAGTTCTGTTCATACCTCTGGGTCACCTGGGTGAGCATTGCCGTGTCGGCGATGAAATGCTCCGTGCAGAACGCCATGAAGGCCTCGGGTGGTCCGTCCTGCTGCTGCCACATGTGCGCCACCTGACGCACGCCCCGCTCGATACGTTCCCGTTGCGCCTCGCCATGCTTTTTCACCAACTCGGAAACCACCGCTGCGATGTGCCGCTCCTGCACATAGTGCATATCGTTCACTCCCACCTTCCTGATGCATGAACTCATCGTCACAGCAATGCTTCCTGCGAGAAGAGCCATCGTCAACTTTCTCATCAGTCTTCTCCAACCTTCGTGAGGGGTTTTGTACGGCGCTGAGCAAAAGGGAGGTGTGCGAACCAATGCTCAGCCCGGATGTGCGCGCGGCAGCGACGCATAGTGGTCCACCACGCGACGGGCAAAGCGCCGCAATAGGTCGCAGTCACCCGCGGACTTGTCGGTAAAAACCACCAGGATAAACCGCCTACCGTTGGCGAGGTGAATGATACCTGCATCGTGCCGCTTGCTGTCCACAAGCCCCTGCTTGCTCCACAGGCGGCCGTCCGGAGGCACCACCCCGGCCAAGAACAGGTCCGCGGGGTCCGGTGCGCGCCGCATGAGCTTGAGCATCGCCTGACAGGCGCTCCTGCTCACCACCTTCCGCTGATCAATGAGATACAACAGTAGTGCCGTCTCATCCGTAGTCAACTTGTTGCTGTTGACGTAGTTTGGACCATCTGGGAGCCCCAAGAGTTGCAAGTCTCTGCCATACGGCTCCCCATCCCACGTCTTCTGACATGCGTTGACGTGCGTAAACCCTAAGCTCCGAAAGTATCGGTTCATCCAGTTGCGTTTGTAGGCAAATTCCTCATAGGCAGGAGCTGCAAGGGAATCGCCTGACGTAGTGTTAGTCAGTCGGTCGACGATGCGGTTGGTCGCTTCATTGTCACTGATCTCAATCATGAGCCTCAGGTCGCGGCGCAGAGAGCGATCAAGCCGCAGCATCTCCTCCTGCACTTGGTGATAGGCCGCTACCATGTAGAAGGCTTTGACAACGCTCGCTGGATAGACCTGCTCCGCCCCCCCGTAGGAGGCCATCTTCGGCAAACGAGGATCACTGAGGTCGATGAGGGAGGCCCACAGTGTTCGCTCGCTCAGCGGCGTGCCGCACTCGCGCAGAGCAACCTCTGCGGCAGCCCTGAGTAGTTCTTGGAGCGCCCCGCAAGGCTGTGGCTCGGTTAAGGCCTCCCGCGTCACCTCCTTAGGGATGGTCATGGTCGGAGAGGGCCCACGAGCACACGTGACCATCAGCGCACAGATCCCCACCACCCACAGGCGTTGGAGCAGTAGGTCCATGGCATTTCCTTACGTTTTCCGCTGACGAGAGGCTCCCTTGTCCTCTCAATGAGCCCGAGACGCACACACGCGCAGTTATTGCGTCTTGCTGTCAGGGAGCGTTGCCGCCGAACTCTAAACCGAGCAAGAACGCGAGCCCGCCCATTTCCCCGGCAGTCAAATGATACAGGGCCGAGCCGTACCGTATGGACAAATCCTCCGCAACGGGGAAAAGATAGCTTGCCCACGCCTGCAAGGCTACAAAGTGCACCAGTTGCACACGCAGTCCCGCGCAGGGTTGGAGGCAGAAGAAACCTCTGCTAGCTTTATGGGTGCCGTTCTCGTCCTCGATTTGGACCTCATAGGCCCCGCCACCCAACACGCAGCCTGCTGAGGTGGTGAGTCTGCGGTAACGGCTGACGTACTCCGCCAGGAAGCCGCCGTACCCAAAGTCGACCTTCAGGGAACGTTCCTGGCCAGCTACGAGCGCAGAGGAGCGCACAGAAGCTGCTCCGCCGAGCCCGCCGATGCGGGCACTGCCTATGAAGGCGTAGCCTGCGCCACCAGCCCCTCTCATCCAAGAGGCCAGGCAGGGCACGCCCACCACGCGCGCAAGCTGATCCATCCCGGTGCTCTCAAAGGCCTTGAAGGTGACGAAGGGTCCGCCCCCTCCGCCATAGATAGGGCCCCCAGCATTGGCTCCGCCCCAATGCCAAAGAAGTATGACCGAGGCGCACAGCCCTGCCGCACCGCGAAGCTTCCATTTCTGCATGCTTCCTCCGCAACTCGTTGGGCCGCCAGTGTTTTCAGTTTCCCAGCAAACATTACGAAGTTAACACTATTTGGCGAGTTTGTCAAGAAAAAATGCACCTGGTTTAGGCAGGTCGTTCTACGCTACTGAAGCGTAGTGTCGCCGGCCCGGCAGCTCGCAGAAGCTGCCGGAACAGTTTTTTGAACCCGGTCCGCCACTCGGGTCCAAACCTTAGGTTCGCGCTGCTTCACTGATCGGAGGTGCATTCGTTGCCCACCGCCACGTCGGCCTCCGGTGTGGAGACTGCCTGTGCCAGATTGCAGTTGCAATTTGCACCTTTTTGTTGTAACTTAGCCCGAGATGTCGCAGGGTAGTCGCACAAAGCGAAAGGAACCGTATGAAGACGGAGGAACTCATTCGGCTCGAGGATCAGTATGGCGCGCACAACTACCATCCGCTTGACGTGGTTCTCACCAGAGGTAAAGGCATTTGGGTGTATGACGTCGAGGGCAATCGCTACTTGGACTTTCTCAGCGGCTACTCGGCACTGAATCAAGGACACTGTCACCCGCGGTTGGTCAAGGCAATCGGCAAGCAAGCCCGCCGGCTGACCCTCACCTCGCGCGCGTTCCGCAACGACCAGTTGGGCCTCTTTTGCAAAGAGCTGTGCGAACTGACCGGGTTTGAGTTGGCCCTGCCAATGAACAGCGGGGCCGAGGCGGTGGAGACGGCGATCAAGGCAGCGCGCAAGTGGGGCTACACCAAGAAGGGGGTCAAGAGAGACAAAGCCGAAATCATCGTGTGCGAAAACAATTTTGCCGGGCGGACCACCACTATCGTTGGCTTTTCCACAGAACCCTTGTACCGCCAGTGGTTCGGCCCTTTCACGCCAGGCTTCAAGATCATTCCATACGGTGATGCGCGGGCGTTGGAGAAGGCGATCGGCAAGAACACGGTCGCCTTTTTGGTGGAACCCATCCAAGGTGAAGGCGGAATCATCGTTCCGCCCCCGGGCTATCTCCGTCAGGCAGCCGCAATCTGCCGCGAGCATAATGTCCTGCTTATCTTGGATGAGATTCAGACCGGTTTAGGCAGGACCGGTAAGCTGTTCGCGTTCGAATATGAGGGGATCAAACCTGACGTTATCACCGTGGGCAAGGCGCTGAGCGGGGGCTTTTATCCTGTCTCTGCGGTCTTGTCCCGCAAGGAGGTCCTCGGGGTATTCACACCGGGCGAGCACGGTTCCACCTTTGGCGGTAACCCTTTGGCCTGCGCCATTGCGCGTGAGGCTCTGCGCATCATTGTTGAGGAGCGACTGCCTGAGAACGCCTTCAAGATGGGCGCCTACTTGATGGAAAAACTTCGCACCATCAACAGCAAGCATGTGAGGGAGGTGCGCGGCAAGGGATTGCTCATCGGGGTGGAGCTGCATCCCCAAGCTGGTGGAGCGCGGCGCTTTTGCGAGGCGCTGCAGCAAAAAGGGTTACTGTGCAAGGAGACCCACGAACACGTTATCCGCTTTGCGCCACCGCTGATCATCGGCAAGCGCGACCTGGACTGGGCGTTCGAGCACATCAAGGAGGTCTTGGAGACGCTGCCGTAAGGAATCGGGCAAGAGAATAGAGGTAAGCAGGCGAGGGAATAGGTGGCATCACAACAGAAGGAACAACGGAAACCGCGCTCACCGTGGTTGTGGGTGCCCACCCTCTACTTCGCGGAGGGCATCCCCTACATCGTGGTGATGACCGTTTCGGTCATCTTTTACAAGCGCATGGGCATCTCCAATGCGGAAATCGCGCTGTACACCAGTTGGCTCTACCTGCCATGGGTCATTAAGCCGCTGTGGAGCCCGGTGGTAGAGATCATCAGGACGAAACGCATGTGGATCATCCTGATGCAACTGCTGATCGGGGCGGCACTTGCCTCTATGGCGCTCGCTATTCCTCTGCCCAACTTTTTCAAGGTGACCCTGGGTATTCTTTGGCTCCTGGCCTTTGGCTCAGCCACGCATGACATTGCAGCGGATGGCTTTTACATGTTGGGGCTGAGCCAGCATCAGCAAGCGTGGTTTGTGGGCATTCGGAGCACGTTCTATCGGTTCGCCATGCTCACCGGGCAGGGGTTGCTGGTTATTCTGGCGGGGTATATCGAAGGGCACACAGGTTTGCGCCCGGTGGAGGTGCCGGTAGTGGCCTCTCAACAACTGTCCCAACCGGCATGGCCCGATAGCGCCATCGCAGAGGCTGAGCAGGGCCCTTTGCGCTTGATCATCGAACCCGACACCGTGGTGGTAGAGCTTCGGACGAGGGCTCCTCAGGAGGTGAGCGAAGTGCTCGCGCGTGCTCGGCAATGGAACGCGGCGCGCGCACTAAGGGCAGAAAGCAAGGCGGAGCTGAAACAGGCAGAAGATGCCCGTGGCCCTTCTTGGTGGCAGCGGCACGTGGCCCAGCCAGTGGCGCGCGTCTTCCTTAACGTATTCGGGTCGCGCTCGGCCGTGCCGAAAGGCCAGACCGTCGCCGGGAACATTGCCGTGGTCAACGTGCGCCTTTCCGGCCCGCCGGCTCCCGGCAAGACGGTGGTCGTGCACTTCGGCCGGGAAGGTGGCGACAAGAGCATTTCCCTGATCGAGGGCGGCAGGTTCGAATTTACCAGCGACAACTGGGCAAGGCCCGCTTTGGCAGTCGTCCAGCTGGACCCGAAACTGCGCACGCCATCGGCGGCGCGCTTTGTGGCGCGGGCCGGCAACATCCGCCTGTCCTGGATCCTTACCTTCACGGCGCTCGGGGTGCTCTTTATCCTTTTCATGATCTATCACCGCTTCGTGCTCCCTTACCCAAGCAGTGACGTGCCGAGACGATCGGGTGGGATAAAGGCCTTTTTCGCCAACTTTGGCCGGACCTTCGCCACGTTCTTCACCAAGAAGCACATAGGCATCTCGCTGGCCATGTTGCTGCTCTACAGGCTTGCAGAGGCCCAACTGGTCAAGATGGCCTCGCCGTTCCTGCTGGATAGCCAAGAGGCAGGGGGCTTGGCGCTGACCACCGGCCAGGTGGGCTTTGTCTACGGCACGGTTGGACTGCTTGCCCTGTCGTTGGGCGGCATCCTCGGCGGCTTCTTGGTCGCACGCGACGGGCTCAGGAAGTGGATCCTGCCCATGGCATTGGCAATCAACGTGCCGGACAGCGTCTACCTGTACCTGGCCCACACCCAGCCGGACAACTTCTTGATTATCAACCTGTGCGTGGCCATCGAACAGTTCGGCTACGGCTTTGGCTTTACCGCGTACATGCTGTACATGATCTACGTCGCTGAGGGCGAATACAAAACTGCTCACTTTGCCATCGCCACCGGCTTCATGGCGTTGGGGATGATGCTGCCGGGGATGATCAGCGGCTGGATACAGGAGTTGATCGGCTACAAGCAGTTTTTCCTTTGGGTATTGTTGTGCACCCTCCCCGGCTTTATCATCGTCGCGCTATTGCCACTGGACCCAGAGTTCGGCAAAAAGAAAGACGAAAAGGGGACGTGACGGGTTAGGAATAGGGGAAGGGCTGTGGTCCTGCTGCAGGTGGGAAATGGCCCCACTCAGGTAGCGGATTATTTAGCCCGGGTGTTTCCTTCACAGAGGGTCTAGCTGTAAAAGGAGGGGAAAGAGCGATGCGTGCGTGCACTCTGGTGCTCACCGCCGTGGTGCTGACCTCGCTGCTGCTTGCGTGCGGGGAAAAGTGGCCCACGTCCGTACCAGAGCGGCTCCCGGGTGGGATTGAGCTTATGCCGCTCAGCCCCGGCACTTGCTGGACCTATCGACACGCGATTTACGACAGTCTGCCGGGGCCGGCCCGCATGACCGAGACCGTGGAGTGGCGAATCGGGGAGCCGGTGATCCTCCAGGGCAAAGACTATCTGCCATTAGGAGACTTCTTCGCGGTGCGCCCGGCCGAGGACGGCCTGTTCTTTGCCCACGTGGACACCGCAAGGGGACTGGTCCGAGAGGAGCTGCTTTTCAAGACGACGGCCCGGCGGGGCGAGCACTACACGTACACCTTCTGCGCGCCGGAGACCACCATCACGTACGAGATCGTCTTTCAGATCACACCGGTGCAAAACGGCGAGCGTTACTTCGGCGCCTCATACGGTGTCTGGAAGGTGAACGGCAAAGTGCAGCGCCAAGGTCCCGGGTTTCTGTTCAGGCCGGGCCACTACCTCAAGGCCATCGACCGGTTCCCGACACCGCCGTTTCACTTCTGGGCAATCAAGGAAGACTGAGCCCTCCTTTGGCGGGCAAGGCCCTTAGCCCAGGCACGCCGGGCGTTTCCCGCTAGGGGGAGACAATCGCACCGGCCACCACATTTGCCACTAGGCTGCGCAGGCGCACGACGCTACCCACATCCTTTGGGTGGACGCGGTTGGTAAGAAGGATTACGACCGTGTCCGTGGTGGGGTCTATCCAAATTGAAGTGCCAGTGTAGCCCGTGTGCCCGTACCCGCCAGGGAACAGGTCACCGGCGTTTGATGCATAGACACTGCGTACATCCCAGCCCAGGCCGCGGCCCATTTCCGCCACCTTAGGGTAGACGGAAGTCATGAGGCGCACCGCGAGCGGACTAAGGATGCGCCTTCCCCCGTATTCTCCCTCACTGAGCATCATCTGCGCGAACACAGCCAAGTCCTCGGCACTGGAAAAGAGCCCAGCGTTGCCCGAGACGCCGCCCTGCAACCTGGCAAGGGGATCGTGCACCACGCCGCACAACGGGGCGCCTTGCACCACCTCAGTGGGGACCACCCGCGGAAGCAGGGTACTGTCCGGGCAGAAGGTTGTGCTCCGCATGCCCAAAGGCTCGAAGATGTGTGTCCGTGCGAATTCATCCAAGGGGTGGCCGCTCACCTTGTGCACAATGTGCGCCAGGGTGATAAAGCCCAAACAGCTGTAGTGGAACGCCTTTCCCGGAGGATTCAGCTTCTTCAGCCTGGAAATGTACGCAACCAGCGAGTCAGTACGGCAGGGGCTCCCGTAGCGCTTGGCAACGCTGTCGGCGTTCGTGTAGGGTGGGAGGCCGGAAGTATGGGTGAGAAGGTGCCAGATGCACGCGTCCTCACCGCTGGCGCCGTGTTCGTCGATGTACGGGGTGAACGAAGGTACGAAAAGCTTCACCTTGTCCTCAAGCCGAAGCTTGCCTTGTTCCACCAAGATCATCACCGAGGTCGCGGTTGCCACCGGTTTGGTAATTGACGCCAGGTCAAAGATCATGTCCTCACTCATCGGGCGCGGCACCGGGACAAGCTGACAATTCCCGAAGGCCTTGTGCACAACCACGCGGCCATGGCGCATGACCAACAGCACCGCGCCGGGAATCTCCTGGTTGCGAATGGCCTGGAGGACAAGGCTGTCTGCAAGCGCAAGCTGAGCTGCGGACATCCCCACTTGCTCGGGCCGCCCCTGGGGGAGGCCGGCAAAGACTCCACTGGCGGAAAACACGCACAACACCAAGGCAGCAAGGATGCGGATGGTGCGCATATGAGCTCCTTACCCTGACTAGGTGGGGGCGGGGCGCTATCTTCTGCTGATCGCGCCGATTATGGCCATGAACAGGGCGGCGCCAATGACTGCCCAGAACACCGGGATGCGGGCCACCACGAGGAATGGCGGGGCGTGCAATTGGTTGGCTAGCCAGCTGCCGATTACGGCGCCTATCAACCCGATGGCGATATTGGCCAGGCATCCGGGCCGCGAGAAGCCGGCGATGGCGGCGCCGACGGATCCGCACACTGCCGCGACCAGCAGCAGCACCAAAAATCCCAGCAGCGACATATGGCCTCCGCGCGTTCCGTGCGAAAAGGTTTGACTTTGCACCACGGACTGACGCGCCAAAAGTAAGCAGCATGAGGGAAAAATGCAAGGAGAATGTGAGCAAGGGGCTCGATGGTCAGACCAGATTTCCGCTCCCCCTCTTGGGGCGACCGGGTAGGGTGCCGCAAGGGATAAGAGCTCTGCCAGCCACACTACCCGGCTTTTGACCCCGGGTGGTGCGCCCTGCGGGTAAGTCGTGCTGGCTGGAGCGATCTTACAGCCGCTAGCGACTTTCACGCGTTTCAACCTGTGTCTCCCAGCGTCGCCGCACATCGTGCAATGCGTCCCGGAGGTGCTAGCTCACGACCACTTTTGAACCAGGTTCAAGAAACCTCCTCACGCAAATGCGCACGGTGGCCTTCGATTCTCAGGGAGGAAGACGTTTCACTGCGCAGGAACAGGGCGATTGGCCCCTCCCTCCGGCAACCTGCCTAACCGCCGCAGAAAGTATGAGGGTTGCGCCATGTGTCCAGATCTCTACCCCCCCAAAAAGAACTTGACATTGAGCGCCGGAATTGGTAAAATACCCTTCGAGTGCCGGCGCACTTATCCATGCACGGGAGTGCACAAGACAGGAGCTTCCTTGCTGCCACAGAGGCGGACAAGGCTTTGGGTTGCTTGCGGCCGATGTACACCACGAAATGCCACAGCTGGTATCCTCCTAATCACCCCACACCGGTTTCCCAGGTTCACACCCTGCCGAATCGAGATTACATTTTCCCGCGAAAGGGACGGCGCAGAGAACCCTCTCCTGGTCCTTCTTTCGCCTTGCAACATGGGGCAGCGCGGAAGTGCCCCTCGTTCGTTGTGTCTCCCCGCCGGTGCGAAGATCATAGGTGCCCGACACAGGTCGGGGCAATGCCATAGGCGGAGGTCTGTCCCTCCGGAGGGGGATGCGTGCGAGTCACCGATCGCGTCCTGCCTCATCTGTTCCCGGAGACGGACAGGGCCTCTGTGCCAAGCACAGTGTCGCAGCGCAGATTGACGGTCATAGGACCCGGAGGGAACGGACATGCTACAAACCTTGGACTGGATCATCATCGCCGGATACTTTGCCGTCGTCCTGGGGATTGCCTGGTGGGTCATCCGGCAAAGGCAGAACACCTCTACGGAATACTTTTTGGCCGGGCGGCACCTGGGGTGGTTCATCGTCGGCGCTTCGATTTTCGCCTCAAATATCGGTTCCGAACACCTGGTCGGATTGGCGGGCTCAGGCGCCACCGATGGCGTGGCTATGGCGCACTATGAACTCCACGCCTGGTGTCTCTTGGTGCTCGCCTGGGTAATGGTGCCCTTCTACATGCGCTCCAGGGTCTTCACCATGCCCGAGTTCCTGCAGCGCCGCTACTCCGCCTCGGCGCGCACGATTCTCTCGGCCATCTCACTGATCGCCTACGTACTCACCAAGATTGCCGTGGGCATTTTTGCCGGCGGCATTGTCTTCAGCGTCCTTCTGCCTGAAGTGCGCTTCCTGGGGATGGACAGTTTCTGGGTCGGTTCCATACTGGTGATTGTTCTGACCGGAATTTACACCATCCTCGGGGGGCTTCGAGCCGTCGCTTACACAGAGGCCCTGCAAACCATCGTGCTCGTAGTTGGTTCCATCCTCGTCACGCTTTTTGGCCTTCACGCCCTCGGAGGTTGGGAGACACTACGCGCGGTGGCCGGTTCAGAAATGTTCAACTTGTGGAAGCCCTTGGTGCCAAAGGGCGTGGAAGGCACCTGGGCACCCGTGCTTGAAGCCGGGCGCATGGCTTGGTATTTCAATGACAACTACCCCTGGGTCGGCATGCTCTTTTGCGCTCCCATCATCGGCCTTTGGTACTGGACCACCGACCAGTACATCGTGCAGAGGGCCCTGGGCGCACCGAACGAACAGCAAGCTCGGCGCGGGGCTATCTGCGCGGGGTTCTTCAAGCTGCTCCCAGTGTTCATCTTCATCATCCCTGGCATGATCGTCTATGCTCTGGCCGTAAGTGGAAAGATTCCTGTATTGCAGAGTCAACTGCTCGGCCCAAATGGGGAAATAATCCGCGAAAATGCCCAGCGCGCGTTTCCGCTGCTGGTCGCCCATGTGCTGCCGGTCGGCGTACGAGGCATCGTCGTCGCTGGTCTGCTGGCCGCGCTGATGAGCTCCTTGGCAGGTGTATTCAACGCCTCTGCAACGCTCTTCACCATCGATTTCTACTCACGTTTCCGCCCTGAAGCAAGTCAAAGGCACCTCGTGTGGGTGGGACGAATGGCCACGACCGTCATGGTCGTCATCGGACTGTTCTGGATCCCGGTGATCCGTGGCGGCAAAGGGTTGTACGACTATCTGCAAGGTGTGCAGTCCTACCTTGCCCCACCAATCTTTGTCGTGTTCTTCATGGGCGTGTTCTGGCGGCGCATGAACGCAAGAGGATGTGTGGCAGCATTGCTCACCGGATTTGCGCTGGGGCTCTTTAGGCTGGCAGTGGATACGCCTGTTAAGCTCTTTCATGTGCACTACGCGCCGGGGTCATTCCTATGGATCGTAAACCACATCTACTTCCAGTACTACAGTCTTTTCATCACCGCCGTGACCGTTGTGGTCATGATTGTGGTGAGCTATGCGACCCCAGAGCCACCTTACGCGAAGCTGACCGGCTTGACGTTCGGCACCACCACGGAGGAGCAGCGCCGCGAATCGCGGGCAAGCTGGAATAAGCGAGACGTGTTTGCCTCGGTGCTCCTCGTGCTTTTCATCATCATGGCGTATATCTATTTCTCCGGGTAGAGGAGCCGACCGTCTTAACCTTCGCGAAAAAGGGAGAACGAGCTTGGGCAAGTACACCATAGGCATCGACTTTGGGACAAACTCCTGCCGGGCCGTGCTCGTGGATATTACCGACGGCCGGGAGTTGGCCACCACGGTCTATCAATACCCCTCTGGCACCGCCGGGATAATCCTCGACCCAGCGGACCCCAACTTGGCGCGTCAGAACCCGGCGGACTATGTGACCGGACTCGAAACCGTCATCCCAGGAGTAATTACGCGTGCCAGAGAAAACGAGCGAACATTTTCGCCGGACCAGATTATCGGCATCGGCATTGACACCACCGGGAGTAGTCCAGTTGCCGTTGATGAAGAGGGCGTGCCCCTCTGCTTCTTCGAACGCTTTCGAGACAACCCTGCGGCGATGGTCTGGCTCTGGAAAGACCATACTAGCTACGCCGAGGCACAGAAGATCACGGAGATCGCGCAAAAGCTTAGACCCCACTACCTGGCCAAAATAGGGGGAGCCTATTCCTCCGAGTGGTTCTGGAGCAAGCTCTGGCACCTGCAGAAAGTGGCACCAGAGGTCTTCGCCGCAACCTATAGTTTCGTGGAAATCTGTGACTGGATCCCCGCCCTGTTGGTGGGAGACACACATCCAGCGCGCATCAAGCGCAGCGTGTGTGCCGCAGGCCACAAGGCCCTCTACAACGCTGAATGGGGAGGACTCCCCGATGAGGAGTTCCTTAAGGAGCTGTCCCCCGAGATAGCAGCGATGCGCTCCCGCCTTTACCAGGTGGCCTACACTGCTGACCAAAAGGCAGGAAACCTCAGTCCCGAATGGGCGAAGAAGTTGGGGCTTTCGACGGACGTGGTGGTGACCGTGGGCGCATTCGACGCTCACATGGGGGCAGTAGGTGCGGGCGTGGACGTGGGCGTTTTGGTGAAGATCCTCGGAACCAGCACCTGCGACATCATGGTGTGGCCGAATTCAGAGCCCTTGGAGGCCATTCCCGGCGTGTGCGGCATCGTCGATGGCTCGGTGCTCCCCGGCTACTATGGCATCGAAGCCGGGCAATCCGCCGTAGGGGACATCTTCTTGTGGTTTGTCAATAGCCTCGTGCCCGGCTCATACGGCTCCACCGCCGAGGAGAAGTTCGAGCGCTTAGGACAAGCGGCAGCACGACTCCGACCGGGCGAGAGCGGATTGCTTGCCCTGGATTGGAACAATGGGAATCGTACCATCCTGGTGGACGTGCGCCTCACCGGCTTGCTGCTTGGCCAGACGTTGCACACCCAGGCGCATGAGGTCTATCGGGCGCTCATAGAAGCCACTGCATTTGGGGCGCTGACTATTATTGACAGAATCCAGAGCTATGGCGTGCCTGCGCGCGAAATCGTCAACTGCGGCGGCCTGGCCACCAAGAACCCCCTTCTCATGCAAATTTATGCCGACGTCACCGGAAGGCCGATGAAGGTGGCCCGGAGCGATCAGGCGCCGGCGTTAGGGGCAGCCATCTTCGCAGCAGTGGCAGCCGGAAAGGCTCGCGGGGGATACGACACGGTCCGAGAGGCCAAGGAGAAGATGACTGCCACCGGCAAGGTCTACCACCCGGACCAAGCCAGCCATCGCATCTACCAGCAGATCTACAAGCTCTATCGCCAGCTGCATGATGCCTTCGGGACCCGTGAGTGGTCAGGGCACATGTACAACGTGATGAAGGACCTGCTGGAAATCAGGGACAGGGTGCGGAAGGAAAAGGGATGCTCGAACAGCTAAGGGCGGAGGTCCTCGAAGCTAACCTCGCCCTAATCGAGCATGGCCTCGTAACGCTCACTTGGGGCAACGTGAGCGGACGTAGCCCAGGGGAAAACTTTGTCGTGATCAAACCCAGCGGCATTGATTACCGACACATGACTCCTGCGGACATGGTCGTCGTTGACCTGGAGGGCAAGGTTGTCGAGGGCAAGTGGAAGCCCTCGTCGGACACCCCCACGCACCTGGTTCTCTATCGGGCATTTGATGGAATAGGAGGAATCGCCCACACTCACAGCAACTACGCCACCTCCTTTGCGCAGGCCTGTCTGCCCATCCCCTGTTTGGGCACGACTCACGCTGATCATTTCAACGGGCCGATCCCCGTCACCCGCTACCTCTCTGCAGAGGAAGCAGAAGAAGACTATGAGCGCGCAACCGGATTGCTGATCGTCGAAACCCTTTCTGGATTGAATCCCTTGGAAGTGCCAGCTGTGTTGCTCGCCGGCCACGGCCCGTTCGCCTGGGGCCAAAGCCCAATGGACGCAGTGAATACCAGCGTCGTGTTGGAGAAAGTGGCCCAGATGGCTTTCCAAACGCTCCTCTTGCACGAGAGGATAGGCAGTTTGCCAGAATACCTACTGCGAAAGCACTTTCAGCGCAAGCACGGACCGCATGCCTACTATGGCCAAGAAAGAACAAGTTCACGAGAGACCAGCGATGAAGGTCTACCCCAATTTTGAAGTCTGGTTTGTCGCCGGGAGCCAACATCTGTACGGCGACGAAGCTCTGGAGAAGGTGGCCCAGCATTCGCAAGAAATAGCCGCCTCTTTGGATGCCTCACCGGAAATTCCCTCGCGCGTTGTGTTCAAAGGGGTGCTGTCAGACCCTGAAAACATCCTGAAGCTGGTGTTCGAGGCCAACGCGTCAAGGAGCTGCACGGGTTTGCTGATGTGGATGCACACCTTCTCCCCCGGCAAAATGTGGATTGCGGCGCTGAAGAAACTCCACAAGCCTTTTGTTCACTTGCACACCCAGTACAATCGCGATCTACCCTGGTCGGAAATCGACATGGACTTCATGAATCTCAACCAGTCTGCACACGGAGATAGGGAGTTCGGCTTTGTGTGCAGCAGACTGGGCATCACCAGGAAAGTGGTGGTCGGACACTGGCAGGATAAGAAGGTCCATCGCGAGCTGGCTCATTGGATGCGCGCGGCCAGCGCCTGGCAGGATTGGCAATCGGGCAAGGTTGCGCGCTTCGGGGATAACATGCGCGATGTGGCCGTGACCGAGGGGGACAAGGTGGAAGCCCAGATGAGGTTTGGCTACTCGGTAAGCGGCTATGGCCTGGGTGATTTGGTCAAAGTGGTGCAGAGCATTTCGGATGTGGAGGTGGACAGACTTGTCAAAGAGTATGGCGAACGATACGCCCTTGCCCAAGACGTTCAGCCTGGTGGGGCAAAGCACGCGGCGGTGAGGGAAGCAGCTCGCATCGAGCTGGGGCTGGAGCACTTCTTGCGGGATGGGGGGTTCACCGCCTTCACCACCACGTTCGAAGATTTGCACGGGCTCCAGCAGTTGCCCGGGTTGGCGGTACAGCGTCTTATGGCCCGCGGTTACGGCTTTGGCGCTGAAGGCGATTGGAAAACTGCCGCTCTGGTGCGGGCGATAAAGGTGATGGCCTCCGGGCTGAGCGGCGGCACCTCTTTCATGGAAGACTACACCTACCACATGGCCACTCCGCGCATGAAGGTGTTGGGGGCTCATATGCTTGAGGTCTGCGAATCGCTGGCCGCTGACCGTCCGCGCCTGGAGGTGCATCCGCTGGCGATTGGTGGCAAAGCCGATCCGGCACGCCTGGTCTTTACCGTGCCAGCAGGGCCGGCTCTCAACATCTCTCTCGTTGATCTGGGAAACCGCTTCCGGATGGTGCTCAATGAGGTGGAAAGCGTCCTGCCCGATGAGGAGTTACCTAAACTGCCTGTGGCCAGGGCGGTATGGATTCCGAAACCAGATCTACCGATCGCCGCACACTGTTGGATCTTGGCAGGAGGCGCACACCACACGGCGTTTACTATGGCCCTGAGTGCCCAACCCCTGCGCGATTTCGCTGAAATCGCGGGGGTGGAGCTGCTCGAAATCAACGAGCGGACCAACGTTGAAGATTTCAAGAAAGAGCTCCGTTGGAACGCAGTCGCTTTCTAAATCTCGCCATTAGGCTTAGTTCAGTGGCGGGTCGCCGCGGTGGCGGTTGAAGGAATCGCCGGAGAGCACATATCACCTTCTTTCCCGAGATGCCCTCCGCGTGAGCAATCGGACATACGTCGTATTCTGGCACTGCAGGGAGTGCCAGGATGCACCAAGCCATCATCTGCCCCGGAGGCCCACTCCGACGCTCTGTTTTCCTCGGGTTTCCTTAGGCACATCTCACCGCTCCTATGACAGGAAGGCGCCTGCCGCTGTTGTGCCACTATGAGCAAGGGATTGCCGAATGTCCCGCTGGCCTGGGTTCTAATCCCTGCAGCTATCTGCTTTCCACACCGGGCCACACCGCCGGCTTGAGAGAGAAAGCTGTTGCTATTTTTTTGCGCTTTTGCTACCTTCATCAAGCGTAACGAAAGGGGCAGAGGAAGACGGCAAGGCGTTATGGTGAGGAGGAAAGTGCCTGACATTTCCGCGGGCGGCATCTCCGTCGTGGTGGTCACCTATAACAGCGAGCGCCATATTCGCGCCTGCCTCAGTTCTTTGCTTGCGGCGCTGGAAAGGCTGCAAGCAGAGGTCGTGGTGATCGACAACGCATCTTCGGACGGCACATGTGCCGTTGTTGAGGAAATCGCGGCCGACGCTTCTACGCCAGTTCGGTTGGTGCGCAACGCCGAAAACGCCGGGTTCACGAAGGCCGCAAACCAGGGTTTGGTCTCTTCCATTGGGCAGTATGTGCTCTTGCTGAATCCAGACGTGGTGGTGCGCAGCAATACCATTCGCTCCCTCGTGGACTATTTGGAACAAAACCCTGGCGTAGGAATGGTGGCGCCTCAGCTTCGCTTTCCAGAGGGGCGCATACAGCCCTCGTGCCGCCGCTTCCCCAGGAGGCTGGACGTGCTCTTCGAGCTCGTCGGTCTGTCGCGACTCTTTCCGCGCAGCAAGGTCTTCAACCGCTGGAAAATGGGCGACTTTGATCACCTCACGCCGCGAGAGGTCGACCAGCCGCAGGGGGCATTTCTCCTTGCCCGCCGCGAGGCAGTGCGCTCTGTCGGTCCGCTCGACGAGCGCTTTGTGCTATTCTTCAGTGACGTCGATTGGTGCCGGCGTTTCTGGGAGAAAGGGTGGCCCGTGGTCTTCAGGCCCGAGGTGTACGCAATCCATCATAAGGGCGCCAGTGTGTACGCCCATCGGGTCAGTGCTTTAGTGGCATCACATCGGGATTTCGTGGCCTATTTTCGCAAATACCCCAGCCGACTGCCTTTGGTTGACCTCGGCACGAGGCTGGTGCTCCTTGTCGCGCTATGGCCACGCGTCGCATGGGCTTTGGTCTCACGGTGCGCCAGGCACGGGAAAGGTGAGGCATGAAGGAACAGCATCCACTGAGACGGTGCGCAGCGTTGATGACAATGTGCCTGCTTTGCCCGCTGCTCGTGGCCGCACAGACATCGCCTTTCAGGGACGTGATTGTCAAGACGAGGCACCCACTGCGCGCCTTGGCCCGAGGGACGGACGGCCAGATCCGTACGGGTTTTCCCCTCCTAGACCAGCTGTGCGCATCTCTTCAAGTGAACACGTTGGCTCCAACCTTCGGGGCGCCAGCAGCTCCACGCAACCGTGAGGCTCGGCGGACAATCGGGCTGGACCGGATCTATCAGCTGCGCCTTCCTGTGGACCGGGTTGAGGAGTTCATCGCGGCCTTGGCCAATGAGCCCGAGGTAGAGTATGTCCACGTCAACCACTCCTATCGCATCCACTATGTGCCGAATGACCCGCATTTCTCTGCCCAGTGGGCCCTTAAGCGCATCCAGGCCAGTGCGGCTTGGGATATCAATCGGGGCGACCGTGCGATCCTTATTGCAATTATCGACACGGGCATCGACTATAGGCACGAAGACCTGGCTGCCAACATTTGGATCAATGCAGGCGAAGACCTCAACGCAAATGGCGCTGCCGACTCCAGCGACTACAACGGAATAGACGACGACGGCAACGGCTTTGTGGACGACATTCAGGGCTGGGACTTTACCGACGCACCCTACTTCGCCGACGGCGGTGACTACCTGACGCGGGACAATGACCCGTTCGACGAAAACGGGCATGGCACAGCGGTGGCGGGCATTGTGGGAGCGGTGGCCGATAACAACGTGGGCGTCGCGGGACTCGCCCATGGCTGCCGACTAATGAACCTGCGCGCGGGCACCAGCAGCGGTCTTCTCGAAGAGGACGATGTTGCCTCGGCGCTGGCCTATGCTGCCGACAATGGCGCCCGGGTGGTGAACATGAGCTTCGGCGACATAGTCTGCACCCCACTTCTGCGCGACGCGGTGGCCTATGCCCATGCTTGTGGGGTACTGCTGGTTGCCTCAGCGGGCAACAGTGCCAACACCCAAATCCATTACCCTTCCGCGCTAGATGAGGTCGTCGCCGTGGGCGCCACTGACTCCACCGACTATCTGGCCGGCTTCTCCAACTATGGCCCCACGCTGGACGTGGTTGCCCCCGGCACAGGCATTTGGACGACTGCCCTCAACAATGGTTATACCAGTTTCAGCGGTACCTCCGCGGCGGCGCCCTTTGTGTCGGCCCTGGCAGCACTCATCTTCTCCCAACACCCCGATTATAGCAGCGACAACGTGCGCGGCACCTTGCTCGCCACCGCCGACGACCTGGGAAGCATCGGCTGGGACCGTTACTATGCGGCCGGCAGAATCAACGCCTGCGCAGCACTGCGCAGCCCCAACTTCACTGTAGTGCGAATCGCGTGGCCCCGTTTGGATCGCGGCGCCGCAGGGGGCAGTATCCCCATCATCGGCACCGCCGCTGGGGTCTTCATGCGCAGCTACGAGCTCTCCTACGGCACCGGGGTTGACCCAGAAGAATGGCATCCCTTTCTGAAAGTTCATGGCCGACAGGTCATTGACGACACCCTCGGCGTGTGGGACGTCAGCGCATTGCCAGACACACAGTACATGGTGCGCGTGACGGCAGAGAACGCCGATGGCAGCACCGTGAGCCAGGCGCTGCGCGTGTTCATCGACCGCACCCCACCGCGTATTAGCGCTATTACGCAAACGCCAATGATCGAAGAAGATTTCCTTGGCTGTTTGGTCTCGTTCCTCACCGATGAGCTTTGCGACGCCCAGCTGCAGTGTGTGCTCCCTTCCGGAGCCTCCAAGCTGGTCCGGCTCGCCTACCAAACGGCCGAACATCGGGTCTTTCTTACGCCTCAGATGGTCCCGCCTGGCACTCTGTTCCGCATCGAGGCCACCAACCGTTCGCAGCTCGCCGCTGTGGACGACAATGGGGGGCGCTTCTACCCTCTCTCTTTAGAGGACACACCAGTGTCGACTGTGGAAATGGAGCTCTTGCCTACCTCGCTACCGCCGGTGTATCTTTTCCCCCAGCCAGCAGATTTCGACGGGGACGGCCGGGATGAGCTGGTAACCTGTCGGTATAACGGAACAAACATCTTTGGCAAGCTCACCGTCTGGCGCAACGTAGATGGCGTGATGGTACCGGTATGGGAGAGCCGTGAACCGGCAATTCCCCGGAGCATCGGCGATACCGATGGCGATGGCCTGAGGGAAATACTGGCGGGCTACGGCGGACGAACCATCCTTTTTGAGCAGACCGCACCCCACGCTTTGGCATTTCAGGTCGTATGGTGGAGCGATAACGATACCTGGGGAGCCCGCCTGGTAGATTTCGACGGGGACGCTCGATCAGACCTCATTGTGCGCAAGGGTGCCACCTACCAGGTGTGGCGGTCCTTAGGCGGACACGCGTTTGCTCTCTGGGATTCGCTTCCGAACCCGACTGGCGGCAGCAACATCACCGGCGTACCGCACGTGGAGGTGGCCGATTTCGACCGGGACGGCCGCCTTGAGGTCCTTGTCGGCGACTATGACGGTGATGTCTACCTTTACGAGTGCGAGGCTCTGAATGGCCGTTTCCGGATGATCTGGTCCGAGCGCCTCCCTCTCATGGATACCATCGACTTCCTGGGAAGTGGCGATTATGATGGGGACGGACAGCAGGAGTTCGTGGTCGGGTGTCATTCTGACCCAAGTCTGGACGCCGAGCATGAGTATGATGCCCGTCACTGGCTCTATCGCGTCTACAAGGCCACCGGCAACGACATGTACGCTCCCCAAAAGGAGTGGCGGTTCTTCGGCTTTTCGCTCCCCAAGGATTTCGACGCCGGGGTTTCAGCGGGGGACGTGGACAATGATGGGCGCGCAGAGATTCTTGTCAACGTGTTTCCAGATTTCTACATTCTGAAGTGGGATGAGGTCACCGGAACCTACAGCTCTGTCTGGCACTATCGACCCAATCGCAGCAATGCGGCGGTAGTTGCCGACACGGATGGTGACGGGGTGAGAGAGGTCTTTTTCAACGATGGGCACTCCACCCTGGCCTTCCGCTGCGTGCAGGCACAAGGCCGTCCCGCTGCTCCCAAGAACGTGGACGCGTTCCCCCTGGACACCTCGCGAGCGGTAGTGAGTTGGAAACCCGTGGAAAAGGTGCAGGGTTATTGGGTCCGCTTTGGCGAGCACCCGGATTCCTTGAGCTTGAAACGATGGGTGGCAGCACCGCCATGTACGCTGAGGGACCTCACGAAGGATCATGCCTATTGGATCGCTGTCTCATCAGTGGACTCCAGTGGCCAACCGCCTGAAAGCCTCCCTTCGCGGCTTGTGATGGTGACTCCGAATGCACCCCCACGCCTGGAATCAGCCCAGGCGTTGAACGAAACTTCGGTGCGCCTGCGCTTCAGTGAACCCATGGACGACTCAGTCAAAGACCCCGCGCGCTACACAGTGCTCGGCTATCCCTATCCAATCAGTTCGGTGCTCCACGACAAGTCGGGCCAGGAAGTAATCATGACCCTTCCCTCTGCTCTACCCAGCGGGGATACGCTTGTGGTCCGTGTGTGCGCGGTTTCTGATAGCAAACGCACCCCCATCGATACCATGCGCAACAGTGCACCCTTCTGGTTTGTGCGCCAACCCCAGGCGCCCTACCTGGTCTCAGCTTCCTTGAGAGGTAACACACGGGTCGTACTCAATTTCAGTGTGCCGCTGGACCGGCAGAGTGCCGAGAATCCAGCCAATTATAGGATCGAGCCAGGGACAAACATTCTGGGTTGCATGCTTGACCCCGCCGATCCTCGCTCGGTACTCCTCGAGGTAAGCCCCCTGGTACCGCTGGGTACCGAGAACGCCCACCACATCGTGTACGTCTCGGGACTCAAATCCAGCGATGGAGTTGTGGTCCTGCCTGGCCGTGGAGACCGCCTCGCCCTGCTTCTTGCCCAGCCCAATCTGTCCCGGGTCTTCACCTATCCGAACCCCTTTGTGCTCCGTGCAGGTGCCTCGCTCACTTTTGCTAACCTCACGGAGAGAGCCACTATCTTCATCCTCACCGTGGATGGCAGACTCCTCCGCACGCTTGAGGAGAAGGACGGCAACGGGGGGCTCCTTTGGGACGGCAAAGATGCTGATGGGCGACTGGTGGGCTCGGGTGTCTACCTGTACGTGGTGACGAACGGCAAGGAGCGGGTGATGGGGAAGCTGGCCGTGGTTCGGTGAGGGCGGAGATGGAACCGCCTGCCTCAGGTGGAATAGTGGTGGGGCTCACCGGCGGCATTGGCAGCGGCAAGTCGGTGGTGGCCAGGCTGTTGAGGCGCTACGGGCTTCCGGTGATCGATGCCGATGCCGTGGGGCATCAGCTCACCGCCCACGATGAAACGGTACGCGCTGCCCTGCGCCAGACCTTCGGCGAAAGGGTATTCGGCCCGGATGGCCGTCTGCTTAGAGAGCAATTGGCGCGCATCGTGTTTTCCGATGCCGATGCCCGCCAGTGTCTCAACAGAATCATCCACCCACCCATGCGTCGGTGCATTGATGCCCACGTCCAGTCCCTGCTCGAGAGTGGGCACAGGATTGTGGTCGTGGATGGCGCCCTCCTGGGCGAGGCGGACTTGGTGGGTCACCTGGACGCGCTGGTGGTCGTCTACGCGCCCCTCAAAGAGCGCATTGCCCGCATCCGACAGCGCAACGGGCTACCGGACGAGGAAATCTTGCGGCGCATCGCGGCGCAGATGCCTTTGGAGGAAAAACTTCGCTTGGCCGATTATGTGGTGTACAACACCGGTTCGATTTGGGCTCTGCGCAAAGAGGTCCGGGTGCTGCATGCATGGTTGCAAGAAAGGGTGCGTAGAACCTTAGGCTCACGATGCCCTGATAGTTGAAGTAGGCCCAAGCGGACCTCGTTGCGGTAGAGGTCACGATGAGGGGAAAACCTGCCCTCTTTGCCTGCCTTGCGTTCGCGGCAGGCGTGGTCATTGCCCGTTATGGGTTGGAAGAGGTAGTTCCGGCTCACGTGATGTTGTGGGGACTGTGTTCCTGGCTCGTCGTCTCTGGGGCGTTGCTTTTCGTGCCACGGGCCAAGGGCGTGATTGGCTACGCCCTGCTCGTGGCCCTGGTGGCTGCTGGCGCACTGCGCTACCTCTGGACAGCAGGAGTGACGCACTCTCGGAGCCACATTGTGCATCTGGCCAAAGGGGAGGGCCAGGTGGCCTTGCTGCGAGGGGTTGCTATCTCCGCGCCAGACCAGCGACAAGACTACGCATTGGTCAAAGTCCAAGCCTCAGAGGTCGTTGTGGCCACCGGCGCTGTCCGCGTGCAGGGAAAGGTACTCTTGCGCGTGCCCACAAACTACTGCCCGATTCGGTACGGTGATTCCCTCGAGGTGCAAGGGGTACTGACTCTGCCCCCGAAAAGTCGGAACCCAGGCGGTTTCGACTACCGAGAATACTTACGCGCGCAGGGTATCCACGCTTTGTTCAAGTGCCGCGTTCCGGAGGACGTGCGGTTCCTGGGCAGCGGGCACGGCTCCGCGTTGTTACGCAAGGTCGTCTATCCGCTCCGGGAACGAATCGTCCGGACGGTTGACCGCTCGCTCACAGGAGACCAGGCAGCTTTCCTCAAGGCGCTGCTGGTCGGGGAGAGAGGAGAAATCCGCCTCGAGTTGCGCCAAGCCTTTGCCAACACGGGGGTAGTCCACGTGCTGGCCGTCAGCGGATTGCACGTTGGGTTTGTAGTGCTCATTGTAAATGCCGTGGCCCGCGTATTGCGCGTGCCCGTGGCGATTCGACCGGTGGCTATGTGCGTGGTGCTGGTGCTTTTTGTGCTCATTACTGAGGCGCGACCCCCAGTCGTCCGTGCGACCATTATGGCCGGGGTGCTCTTGCTAAGCACCTCCCTGCGAAGGGGGACGAACGTGTACAACAGCTTGGGCGTCGCCGGCCTGATTGTGCTCCTGGTGAACCCGTTCGAACTTTTCCAGGCTGGATGTCAGTTGTCCTTTGCGGCAGTGGCCTCCATTGTTTCACTCTACGCTCGGCTGCAGGAGCTGTGGGGCGCGCCTCTTTTGCGGGCGGTGGAACGCAACAGCTTCCTTGCCACCGCGGTGGTGCCACTACTGTTGGTCTCCATGGCCGCTCAACTGGGTACATTGCCCCTGACCGCCTATTACTTTGCGCGGGTGCCCCTCCTGTCGCTCGTTGCCAATCTGGTGGTCGTTCCGGCAGTGGGGCTTGTTGTGGCACTGGGGTACACGACCGTACTGCTGGCGCCTCTATGCTGGCCACTGGCCAAGCTCTATGCCGCCTGCAACTGGCTGGTGTTGACGGCTCTCTTGCGCGGAGTGGAGTGGATGGGGAATCTGCCCTGGGCCTATGTTGGCTATCACCAGCCTCGCCTTTTGCACGCGGTTGCCTATTATGCCTTATTGGGCTTAGCCCTAGCGCGCGATGCGCGGTGGCGTAGCCGAGCCGTGCAGCTTTTGGTGGCAGTTGCCTGCTGCGCGGTGTGGGCCGACGCGCTCCGCCCGCGAGGGTTGTTGCAGGTCACCATACTTGACGTGGGCCAGGGGGACGCAACTTGCATCCGTTTCCCCAGCGGAAAGACCCTGCTGGTGGACGCTGGGCCTGCCGATTCAACTTGGAATGCCGGGCGGACAGTGGTGGAACCGTTTCTGCGCAAGCAAGGTGTGCGCCGCTTGGACGGGCTGCTGATTACCCATCCGCACAGCGACCATTATGGAGGGGCAACTCATCTTCTTCGCTCGTTACGGGTGCGGCAGCTCTACGCCCCTGCCCAGAGCGATACAGCCGCTCTGTTCCGGGAGCTGCGCCGCCTCGCGGACAGTCTGCACGTGCCGCAGCAGGAGATCCAGGCGGGCGACGAACTGAGCGGTTGGGATCCAGCCCTCGTCTTTGTGCTCCATCCTTCTCCCCGTTTCGTGGGAGGCCACAGCCCCCCGCCCTACGGCGTGAACAACACCTCCGCCGTGCTCCTTGTTGCCTATGGTCCGACGCGCATCTTGATGATGGGGGATGCCGAAATCCCTGCAGAGGAGGCCTTGCTCCGCTATGGTGGGTTGCTACGAAGCCAGGTGCTCAAGGTGGGACATCACGGCAGCAATCTGTCTTCCGGGGAGCAGTTTCTAGAGGCGGTGAGACCCGAGATGGCAGTCGTCTCGGTGGGAGCCGGCAATCCGCACGGCCTCCCTTCGCGCAGCGTTCTCCAACGCCTCCAGAAGGCCGGGGCCAGAGTGATGCGCACCGACCAGGAAGGGGCGATTGTGCTGACCAGCAACGGCCAACAATGGCAGCTGGTGCGATGGAGGTCCAAGTTTCCTCCCTTGCACGAGCTGTTGTCATGGTGATGGGATAGGAGGCATGGAGCCACGTGGTGTTTACGAAAGGCCTCCAAAGGCAGCAGCGCCGCCGGGTGCTTCAGGGGACGGCAATTCACTCGAGACACAGCACTATCAATTCCATCGGGGGCCTGTGCCGCCAAGGGCACCCATGGCAACATAAGAAGGCGTAAGACCGCCCGGCGCGTGGCGGTTCCGTGGTAGCCACGACCTATCCACGGGTGTGAATGAGATACGAGGTACCTAACGATGAGTCGACCAGCAAGGAGAAGAATGGTGAGGAAGACGAAGATCTGTTGTACCATCGGACCGGCCAGCACCTCGGAGAAGACGATCGCGCAGCTGATCGGCGCAGGGATGGACGTGGCGCGCCTCAACTTTTCCCACGGTACACAGGAAGAGCACGCCAAGGCCATCACCCTGATCCGCCGGGCAGCAGAACAGGCCGGGGTGCCTGTGGCTATCATGCAGGACTTGCAGGGGCCAAAGCTACGCATCGGGCGCGTGCCAGGCGGCGCAATGACTTTGCGACGCGGACAGGAGGTGATTCTCAGCGCCTCCAGCCAAGAAGCGGCCCCCGGCACCCTCTCCACGCCGTATCTTGACCTGCCGAAAGACGTACGCCCCGGTGACAAAATCCTGATCGACGACGGGCTCGTTCAGTTGAAAGTGCTGGGCACAAAAGGGCCAGATGTCCGCTGCCGCGTGCTCGAGGGCGGTACGGTCACCAGTCACAAAGGGATCAATTTGCCCGGGGTTAACGTCTCCTCGCCCACCCTGACCGAGAAGGACCGTGCGGATCTTCTGTTTGGCTTGGCTCACGGGGTAGACTATGTAGCTGTTTCCTTTGTACGCCGCGCGGCTGACGTGCAGGCAGTGCGGGAAATCATCGCTCAGCACAACGCTCCCACGAGTGTGGTGGCGAAGATCGAGAAGCCGCAGGCGCTTGCGGAGCTCGAGGAGATCATTGCCGTCAGCGACGCGGTGATCGTGGCACGTGGAGACCTTGGGGTTGAGTTGCCTCTTGAGCAAGTGCCCATGGTGCAGCGGCAAGTGGTGCAAAGCTGCCGGCAGGCCGGAGTGCCGTGCATCGTCGCCACGCAGATGTTAGAGTCCATGCGCACTAATCCGCGCCCTACGAGAGCCGAGGTTACGGACGTGGCAAACGCCATCGGTGAGGGGGTCGATGCGTTAATGCTCACCGCGGAGACGGCCACCGGTGCTCGGCCCGTAGAAGTGACGGCAACTTTGGCACGGATTGTTCGGACCTCGGAGGCTCATGCCCCCTTCAGTACCGCAGAGGGTTCTCCCCAGCGGCGCCAGAAGCACTCCGTGGCCGACGCGGTAGCGGATTCTGCCTGCCGCGCCGCAAGTGACCTCAAGGCACGGGCCATTGTGACGCTCACCCAGTCCGGGTACACGGCACGCATGATCGCCAAGTACCGCCCTGGCGCTCCTATCATCGCCTTTACGCCGGAGGTGACAACCCAACGCCTCCTGCAACTAGTTTGGGGTGTCCGCCCCCTCGTGCTCCCCTTCACTGACGACTTGCACGAGCTGCTGGAGCTCATTGACGCTCGCATGTGCGCCGCCCGGCTGGCTGCGCCAGGCGACGTGCTGGTCGTGGTCATGGGATTCCCCATCCCGCGCCGAGGCACGACCAATCTCCTGACCGTGCATCGAGTACACGGGTAACTTGTTTCCACTTCCTAAGCGCCGCAAGGAGCACCCGTTCTCCCAGCCGCCGGCTGAGGGACAAATCGCCTTGTTTTTCTCAGCCTTGCTTTATAGATTTCTGAGCGTGTGAACAGTGAAAAGGGAGAAGGAGGCTCATGCGCGGAATCTTCTTGCGGGCGCACCAGTATTTTCGCAAGCCATCCCGACGGTGGCGGGTGTACGTGCTCGTGGGGGTCGTCCTCTACTTCATTGCCATAAACCAGGTCATCCGCGTCCGCCCCGATCACGCCTTTGTGGCTCTCCTGATACTTGCCACTCTCCTTGGCAAGGAGAAGGGGAAGCGCTTTCTTATCGATTGGAGCCCCTTTATCGTGTTCTGGACGGCCTACGACATGATGCGCGGCGTGGCGGACTCAGTGCGCGGGGTAATCAATGTAGCCCTGCCATACCGGGTGGAGCTGGCCCTTTTCGGCCCTCTCTTCGGTGGCCAGATCCCTTGCTTCTTTTTCCAGCAGTGGCAAGGGGCACTCGGCAACTCCCCGGTGCGTCAGCTCTTGGATGCCTCCGGAGGCCTTTTCTACACCCTGCACTTCGGCCTCCCCATCGTATTGGGATGGTATTTCTGGCACACGAGGGAAGACCGGCGGCTTTTCTATCTTTTTGTGGCCACCCTTACGGTATTGAACTTTTCCGCGCTGGCCACCTTCATGGCCTACCCTGCTGCGCCCCCTTGGTACGTGTACGCACACGGCTTCGGTCAGCCGGCAAAGACCTCATTCTGGGGCATGGGTGCAGGCGCCCTGATCAATGTCGATCGCATGATTGGCACCAGATTCTTCACCACCCTCTGGGGCGGATTCAACCCGAATCACTTTGCGGCTATTCCCTCGCTTCATGGTGCCTACCCGATAGTGATTGCCTTTTTCGCCCACAAGGGGCTGCGCTGGCCGCTTCCGCTGCTGGCACTCTACCCCCTGGGTGTATGGTTTTCCGCCGTATACCTCAACCAGCACTACATCATCGATCTTCTGATTGGCGCGGGCTATGTGGTGGGAGCGTACTTGGTAGCCTCTCGGCTTTTGCTGCCCAAGGTAATTGAGCCTCTGTTGCGAAAAAGCGAGGGAAAGGCGCTGGCGAGGGCAGCAGCCATGGCAAAATAGGATGAAAACGACGGGACCGGTATGAATAGACTATCGCGCATCGCAGGGACAGGAATCTGTGTGCCGGAGAGGGTGGTGACCAACTTCGACCTTGAGAAGCTCATGGACACCAGCGACCAGTGGATCCGTGAGCGCACAGGCATCGCGGAAAGGCGCTTCGTCGAGCCGGGGGTAGGCAGTTCCGACCTGGCGCTGGGCGCAAGTCTTATGGCGCTGGAGAACGCCGGCAAGCGGCCAGAGGATGTGGACTTTATCATCTTCGCGACCTTGAGCCCGGAGTACCCGTTTCCCGGCTCCGGGTGTCTTTTGCAAGCCAAGTTAGGCATAAACGACATCGGGGCCCTCGATGTCCGCAACCAGTGCAGCGGCTTCATATACGGTCTATCCGTTGCCGACCAATACGTTCGCACGGGCATGTATCGTTGCGTGCTGGTGGTGGGAGCCGAAGTGCAGTCCATAGGGCTCAACCTGAGCACCGCCGGCAGAGATACCGCCGTCCTCTTCGGCGACGGTGCGGGCGCCGTAGTGCTCACCCCGAGCGACGGGGAGTCAGGCGTGCTGTCCACGCATTTGCACGCGGACGGGCGTTACGCCAAGGAGCTGTGGATGGAACATCCTGGCTGCCTACGCCGGCCACGGCTGACGCCGGAAATGCTGACCGACGGCAGCATGGACCCGAAGATGAACGGTCGAGCGGTCTTCAAGCATGCGGTCGTTCGCTTTTGTGAGGCGATTGAGGAGGCTTTGCGCGCTAATCATCTCGACATCGAGCAGGTTTCACTGATCATACCGCATCAGGCCAACCTGCGCATCACAGAAGCGGTGGCGGAGCGGTTTGGCGGCATGGAGAAAGTTTACTCGAACATTCACAAATATGGCAATACCACCGCTGCATCGATCCCCATAGCGTTGCACGAGGCCGTGTGTGAGGGGCGCATACGGCCGGGTGACTATGTGGTGCTGGTGGCTTTCGGCTCAGGTTTCACCTGGGCATCGGCGGTGGTCAGGTGGTAGCGAGGAAAGAACCCTCGCGGCCGGAGGTGGAACGTAGTATGAGTGAGCATGCCAAGAAGCGACTGGCGATTCTGGTGGGAGGAGGGCCTGCGCCTGGCATCAACGCGGTCATTAGTGCGGCCACCATCGAAGCCCGCAAGGCGGATATGGAAGTGGTCGGCATCATGGACGGCTTCAAATGGCTGGTGGACGATGACCTGGACAAGCTGAGGGAACACGTGCGCGTGCTGCACATGCGGGACGTATCGCGCATCCACTTCACGGGTGGCTCCATTTTGCGCACTTCGCGGGTGAACCCCACCAAGGATGAGCGCACGGTCGGCAACTGTTTGCGCGCATTTGCCCACCTGAACGTGAACCATGTCATCACCATAGGGGGGGACGACACGATCTACGCGGCGAGTCGGCTGGCAGCCGCCGCCCAAGGCAGCATCAAGTTCGCGCACGTTCCCAAAACCATCGATAACGATCTGCCGCTGCCGGACAACTTGCCGACCTTCGGCTTTGAGACGGCCCGCCATCTGGGTTCCGAGTTGGTCAAGAACCTGATGGAAGATTCCCGCACCACCAACCGGTGGTATATCATCGTGGCCATGGGGCGAAAAGCCGGGCATCTTGCCTTGGGAATGGCCAAGGCCGCCGGTGCCACTTTGGCCATAATCTCAGAGGAGTTCCCGCCTGGTCCCATTAGCGTGCAAACGGTCTGCGACGTACTGGAAGGAGCGATCCTAAAGCGCCGCGCCATGGGGCACGAGCACGGGGTGGCAGTAGTCGCCGAAGGGCTGGCAGAACGATTTACACGAGCCGAGCTTGAGGCAATCCCGGGAATAGTGATCAGATATGACCCTTACGGCAACATTTGCCTTAGCGAAGTGGACCTGGGCAAGATCCTCAAGCTCCAGTTGGAGAGCCGTTTTGCGGCTCGCAAAGAGGAGATCGAGATTGTGGAAATCAACATCGGCTACGTGCTGCGGTGCGCCGACCCCATTCCGTTTGATTGTGAATACGCGCGTGACCTGGGCTACAGCGCGGTGCGCTATCTGCTGAGCAGCAGACCTGCGCACCGCGACAGCGCCCTCGTTTGTGTCAAGGGGGGAAAGCTACTGCCGGTAAAGTTTGAGGACGTGCTGGATCCGGCCACCGGCAAGGCTAGGTTGCGCTTGGTAGATGTAACCACCGAGTCCTATCAAGTGGCACTCGAATACATGGTGCGCCTGCGGGGCCGAGACTTAGAAGACAGCGATTTTTTGGCGGAGATGGCCCGACACGCAAAGGAAAGCCCGGAGCAGCTTAGACAACGTCTCGCCCACGTGGCAATCCCCTGACGGCGGCTGTGACGGGTCTGGACGAGGACAAATTTCTTGTTGTTTTTGCTGGGCGAATGGCGTATATTTAATGCCCTCATCGGCAAGGCATGACGGCGATTGAGGACAATGTCCGCAAGGTGCGGGAGCGCATTGCCGCCGCCTGCGCCAGAGTGGGCCGCGACCCGCGCGAAGTGACTGTCGTGGCGGTGAGCAAGACGGTGGAGGTGGAACGCATCCGCCAGGCCATTGCCGCCGGGGTCACCGTCATTGGGGAAAACAGGGTACAAGAGGCCTGGCCGAAGGTGCAGGCCATTGGCAGAGGGGTGGCGTGGCACATGGTGGGGCACCTGCAGACTAACAAGGTGAAGCGGGCGCTGGAGTGCTTCGACCTGATCCAGTCGGTGGACAGCCTGCATCTGGCCGAGGAGATCAGCCGACGCGCCTCTGCCTGTGGGCGCCGGGTGGAAGTGTTTGTCGAGGTGAACACCTCCGGGGAATCGTCTAAGTTTGGCGTACCCCCCGAACAGGCACCGGAGTTGGTGGCCCGCATTGCTGCCCTTCCTGGTGTGCGGGTCATGGGCCTGATGACGGTCGGTGCCCTCCTACCTGACCCAGAGCTCGTCCGCCCCTGCTTCGTCACTTTGCGCCAAGTAAAAGAAGAAATTGACCGCCGCGGCATCGACAATGTCCAGCTGCGGCACTTGTCCATGGGCATGACCGATGACTTCGAGGTGGCGGTGGAAGAAGGGGCTACAATGGTGCGCATTGGCAGGGCCATCTTCGGCCCGCGCACGGACGGGGCGGTGGGTCAACAGCCCGATCACGTGCAACGCATCTGCAGTTGAGCGGAGGGCGCGACGGTGAGACTGACGCCACTGGAGATTCGCAAGCAGGAGTTCCACCGGTCGATGCGGGGCTTTGACGTCGACGAGGTGGAGATGTTCCTGGACATGGTCGCTGAGCAGTTCGAGACGCTGCTCCGGGAACGGAACGCCCTTAATGAGGAGGTGGTCAAGCTTCGCACCCAGCTGCGCGACTATCAGCAGGTAGAAAAGACCCTGCAAGAAACCCTCATGAACGCGCAGCAGAACCTCAACGAGTCCCGTGAGGCCTCTCGCCGTCAGGCGGAGCTGATCGTACGCGAGGCAGAGCTGCGCGCCGAAGAGATCGTCGAGGAAGCCCGCAACCAGCTGCAGCAACTGAAAAGCGAGCTGGTGATGCTACGCGCGGAGAAGGCGTCATTCGTGAAACGACTGAAGCAGCTCCTGCAGGCCCAGGTTGAGCTCCTCGATGTACTGAGCAGTGACGACCTGGATCTGAAACGCGTACGGGCCGCCTTGGACAACGAGGAGGAAGAGCCAAGCGAACAGCACGAGGCACAGCCGGCACCGGAGCCCCGCATTGTGGGCCTGGAGGAGTCGTCGCAGCCGGCCACGCCTGCCGCCGGTGAGCAGCCCGCAGCTCAGCCGAAGCCCTCAGGACCACCGCCAGGACGCTTGAGTGACGAGTTTATCATCTGAGAACTAAGAGCCCCGTGCCAGTGCGCTGGCGGGCAGCATCAGGGAGGAGTGAGCATGAAAGGTGTGTGGTGGGCCGGGATGGCGGCGCTGCTCAGCGCCACGCTGGGATGTGCGCACTGGACCGCAGTTACCCAAGAACAAGTCAGACCACAGGAGACCGTGCAGGTCACCTTGAAGTCTGGAAGCGCCGTGCAGGGCGAGATAGTCGCAAACGACGACACCTACCTTGTAATCCGTGACGAACACGGCCGCGCCTTCCGCGTGAGCAAGGGAGACATCATCGCCCTCAAACGCAAACCGGGGGCTTATGATGAAGCAGGGTTGCCCATTTCTGAGCGCGAGATCGCCGCGGTCAAGGGGCATCGCCAGCTCCTTCTCCACGCCTTGGGCGGCACGGCTTTGAGCTTCGGCATCAGCTTCTACACGGGCTCCATGTTACAGCGCGGCCTGCAGGAGGACCCGACGGACAATACGCTGCGCATTGCCGTGACCTCCGTCGGCACAGCCATCGGGGCCCTCTTCTTCGCCCATAAGGGCGACAACAGGGACCGACAGCTGGCCATTCAGCAGATCAGACGCGAGCGCGCCATTGCGGCCGAACAGGAGCTGGAAGCTGAAAGGACGAGGAAGGCGCAGGTGGAAGCAGAGCTGGAACGCCTGCGACGAGAGCAAGAGACCCAAGAGCGCGAGATCGAGGCGCTCCGCAAACAGCTTGAAGCACAAAAAGAAGGGAAACCAAGACCACCACGCTGAGCAAAAGGGTTGTGCCCATGCAGGGACTACGGCAGCAGCTAGAAGAAACCACGGCTTTCATCAGACAGCACACGCAAATAGAACCTGAGGTGGGGATCATCTTGGGCACGGGATTGGGGGCGTTGGCCAACGAGATTGAAACGGATGCCATCCTCCCTTATGAGCAGATTCCCCACTTTGCCCGCTCCACGGTGGAGTTTCACGCTGGTAAGCTGCTGTTCGGCACCCTCGGCGGCAAGCGGGTGATGGCAATGCAGGGGCGGTTCCACTACTACGAAGGCTACAGCATGCAGCAGATCACCTATCCGGTGCGTCTCATGAAGCATCTGGGTGCGCACACACTGGTGGTCTCGTCGGCAAGCGGCTGCCTCAACCCCCTCTTCCGCCCAGGGCAGATTGTCATCATCACTGACCACATCAACCTGCTGGGAGACAATCCGCTCAGAGGGGTCAACGACGAGTCGTTCGGTCCACGCTTCCCCGACATGTCGGAGCCCTATAGCCGTGCCCTCATCGCCTTGGCCGAGCAGGTGGCCATGGAAGAGCGAATCTGGGTGCAGAAGGGGGTGTATGTGGCCATGATTGGCCCCTCACTGGAGACTGCTGCCGAGTACCGCTTCTTGCGCACCATAGGCGCCGACGTGGTGGGGATGTCAACCGTCCCTGAGGTAATCGTGGCCGTACACGGGGGCATGCGGGTGCTGGGGCTGTCGGTCATTACAGACGCGTGCTTTGCCGACTGTTTGAAGCCGGCTGACATCAACGAGATTCTCCGCTTTGCTAAGCAAGCGGAACCGAAGTTGACCATCATCATGCGCAAGGTTATTGAGCGAATGTGAATACCCGCACTGCCGCGGGCATGGAGTAGCTGAGCATGTATAAAGAGTTCTCCGGCCGGGTCAATTACCCGGAGTTAGAAAAAGGGATTCTTGATTTTTGGGAACGAGAACGCATTTTCCACAAGAGCGTGGAGTCGCGTGACCCGGCCAATAGGTTCGTGTTCTACGAGGGGCCCCCAACTGCCAACGGGCGACCGGGCATCCACCATGTGATTTCCCGCACGGTGAAGGACTTTGTCTGCCGCTGGCGCACCATGCAGGGGTACCGGGTGGAGCGGAAGGCGGGGTGGGATACCCACGGCCTGCCTGTGGAAATCGAGGTCGAAAAAAAGCTGGGCATCCAACGCAAGGACCAGGTGATCGCTTACGGGATCGAGCGGTTCAACCAAGAGTGCCGCAAATCAGTCTTCGCTTACAAGGAAGACTGGGACGAAATGACCCGGCGCATCGGCTTCTGGGTGGACCTGGAAAACCCGTACATCACCTACACCAACGACTACATCGAGACTGTGTGGTGGATCCTGGAGCAGTTTTGGCACAAAGGTCTCCTCTACCAGGGTCAGAAGATCCTCCCGTATTGCCCGCGGTGTGAGACTCCCCTCTCCAGCCACGAGGTTTCCCAGGGCTATGAGGAGGTGGAGGATCCGTCTATCTTTGTGAAGATGCCTGTGGCGGGACAGGAAAACACCTACTTCTTGGTGTGGACGACCACCCCTTGGACGCTGCTCTCCAACGTCGCCCTGGCTTTGCACCCTGACCTTTCCTACGTGAAGGTAAACCATCGCGGGGAGCACTTGATTCTGGCGCTGGACCGCCTTTCTTCGCTCGACGGCGACTATGAGATCGAAGAGAAAGTCCGAGGCGAGGAGCTCGCCGGCCTAAGCTATGAGCCATTGTTCCGCTACCTGAGCACGGAAAAACGCGCCTATTACACCATCCTTGCGGATTTCGTGAGCACGGAGGAAGGCACCGGGATCGTGCACATTGCGCCGGCGTTCGGTGAAGAAGACTACCAGGTGGGGGAGCAGTACGACCTTCCCATGCTGCAGCCGGTGGACAAGAGCGGACGCTTCACGGCCGAGATTACCCCTTGGGCAGGAATGTTCGTCAAAGACGCGGACCCGCTGATTATTGAGCATTTGCGGCAGCGGGGGCTCCTCTACAAGGAGGAGCGCATCCGGCACAGCTATCCGTTTTGCTGGCGTTGCGCCTCACCTCTGCTGTACTACGCGCGTAAGTCATGGTACCTGCGCACATCGGCTTTCAAGGATGCCCTTATCAAGCATAACAACGAGATCAAATGGTACCCACCGGAGGTGGGCAAAGGGCGCTTTGGTGAATGGTTGGAAAACAACGTCGACTGGGCCTTGTCACGCGACCGTTTTTGGGGTACACCGCTGAACATTTGGGTCTGCGATTCGTGCGGGGAGCAGGAGTGCATCGGGAGCGTGGCTGCCCTCATGGAGCGCGGCGGCCTGCGCGAGGTCATTGACCTCCACCGACCCCACATTGACCAGGTGACTTTTGCGTGTCGGGCCTGCAACGGGAAGATGCACCGGACACCGGAGGTGCTCGACTGCTGGTTTGACTCCGGCGCCATGCCCTACGGCCAGTTCCACTATCCCTTCGAAAACAAAGAGCTCTTTGCGCAGCATTTTCCGGCGGACTTTATTTCGGAGGGAATTGACCAGACCCGCGGATGGTTCTACTCGCTCCTGGTGTTGAGCACGCTGCTCTTCGACAAGCCCGCGTACAAAAGCTGTGTTTCGTTGGGGCTCATTTTGGACAAAGAAGGGCGGAAGATGTCCAAACACCTGGGCAACACAGTGGACCCCTTCGATCATCTCAATAGAGAGGGGGCCGACGCCTTGCGCTGGTACATGCTCACCGCGAGCGCTCCCTGGTTGCCCACGCGCTTTGATCCTGCCGGTGTAGCCGAGGCGCAGAACAAGTTCTTGGACACCCTGGTCAACGTCTACAACTTCTTTGCCCTCTATGCGAATGTGGACGGATTCCGGCCTGGGCCCGAACGTTTCCCCGTCAGCGAGCGCTCGCAGCTGGACCGATGGCTGCTTTCCACTCTGCACAGCACTGTCCGGCAGGTAAATGAGGATTTGGAGCAGTATGAGCTGTCGCGCGCGGCGCGTCGCATCGGCGAGTTCGTCATCGACGACCTCTCTAACTGGTACGTTCGCCGCTCGCGCCGTCGGTTCTGGAAATCCGAAATGGGGCCGGATAAGCAGGCGGCCTACCAGACCTTGTACGAGGCGCTGCTGACTACCCTGCGCTTGGCTGCGCCGTTTGTGCCTTTTGTCGCAGAAGAATTGTACCTCAGGCTGCGGGAGGGCGGTGACTCTTCGCTGCTGGAAAGCGTCCATCTGGACCGTTACCCCACGCCGGGCGAAGAGCCTTGCGAGCTGTGGGATGAACAATTGGAACTGCGCATGGGCCTTGTGCGGCAGATCGTGTTAGTCGGGCGCGCACTCCGCAATCAAGCGGGGGTTAAAGTGCGCCAGCCTTTGCCGCGCTTGGTGGTCGTCGACCCTGCAGGCAGAAAACAAGCCCTGCTCAATGGCATGGAAAACCTCCTCCTGGAGGAGCTCAACGTCAAGGCCGTCCAATTCGTGTCCGACGCCACGGCTTTGCAAACGCGCCGGGCGGAACCGGTTTTTCGGGTCTTGGGGCCAAAGTTTGGGGCCCGCGTCAACAACGTGGCGCAGGCAATCCGTTCCCTTAGCGAGCAGCAGATCACCACTCTCCTCGACAAGGGCTCCCTTGATCTGCCAGTGGATAGTGCGGTCGTGACCATCACCCCTGAAGACGTTGAGGTTGTCGCGCACCAGGCGCCCGGCATGGTGGTCGCCAGTGAAGGCGATTTGACTGTGGCCATCGACACTACCTTGACGGAAGAACTGGAGTTGGAGGGACTCGCCCGTGAGTTCGTCAACAGGGTCCAGAACACGCGCAAGGAGGCAAAGTTTGACGTGGTGGACCGCATCATCATTTCTTGCGACGCGCAAGGTAAGCTGGCCAAGGCCATCTCCTGCCTGGCCGACTATATTCGCGCGGAGACATTGGCCAAAGAGATCGTGCTTCCGGAGGTGAAGGGCCAATACGTGAAAACCTGGCCCATTGGCAACAGCCTCGTAACCATCGGCGTGAGCCGAGTGACCGATCAGTGAAGGGCGGTGGGTGCTTCGCACACATGATGTGTTCAGGGCGGAGGAAACCATGACCAAAAAAGAGCTCGAGTACTTCAAGAAACTCATCCTCCGAAAACGAGAGGAGCTGCTCAAGGAACTGGAGAGGCTAAAGGAGTCGGGGCTAAATTCGACTCTCAAGGAGGCCACCGGGGACCACTCCTCGTACTCCTTCCACATGGCCGACCAGGGCACCGACACCATGGAACGGGAGAAGGCATTCTTTCTCGCCTCTCGCGAAGGAAACTTGCTTTACCACCTGGACCAAGCACTAGAACGAATTGCTGACGGCACCTATGGCAAATGTGTCCAGTGTGGCAAGGACATAGGCAAAGAGCGCTTGGAAGCGGTGCCCCACGTTCGCCTCTGCGTGGAGTGCAAAGCCAAAGAGGAGAAGCAGCGTCAGTAGCCTGGCGAGGAGTCGTTGACTGCAACACGACTGAAGGTTCTCAGCTACGCGGCCCTGGTCTTTGTCGTTGATCAGGCAACCAAGGCGATCGCCCGGGCCTGGCTGCCCCGTGAGCGTCCCATTCCGATCATAGGTGACCTGGTGCGGTTGACCTACGTCGAGAACCCGGGCATTGCTTTCGGTATTCGGGTCGGAGGCGGTCCACTTTTTACCGCGCTGATCGCGCTCGTGAGCATGATGCTGCTCGTTTATATGCTCCGCAGCCGCTCAGCAGGCACCACCGAGCAGGTCGCGTTGGCTATTACCTTTGGCGGCGCACTGGGCAATCTCACCGATCGTCTCCTTTTCGGCAAAGTGGTGGATTTCATTGACGTCGACTTTCCTGATTTTCTCATGAGCCGCTGGCCCGTTTTTAACGTGGCAGACGCCGCCGTGACTATCGGCATCGTCGTGCTCATCGCGCTGGTCCTTTTCGACAGCTCCTCTCACTCGCCGCGGAAGCGGACAGCCGAGGGGCCGGCTGTGTAAGCTGCACATTGCTCCACAATGTCGCCTACCCACTACACCATAGTCGTCCCCACTCAGCATGAACGCCAGCGGCTCGATAGGTTTCTTCATCAAGAGCTTCCGCACCTCACGCGTGCTCGCATCCAACGCCTCATCCAGGAAGGCAACGTCAAGGTTGGCGGCGCTACCAGTAAGCCGGGCCACCGCGTCCGCCCGCAGGAGCTGATAGAAGTCACCGTCCCTGAGCCAAAGAAGCTGGAGATCCTGCCTGAAGCCATCCCTTTGCACATCCTGTACGAGGACGAGCATCTGTTGGTGCTGGACAAGCCAGCAGGGATGGTCGTGCACCCGGCCTTTGCCAACTACACCGGCACTCTGGTCAACGCCCTTCTGGCTCATTGCCAACATTTGTCAGGGATCGGCGGCGTACAACGACCCGGGATCGTGCACCGTCTGGACAAGGAGACTTCGGGGGTAATGGTGGTGGCCAAGAGCGACGAGGCCCATGTGAGTCTCTCGCAGCAATTCGCCACGAGGCAGATTCAGCGTGAGTATCGCGCGGTGGTCTGGGGACATTTCCGCGTGCCCACAGGCCGCATTGAAACGCTGTTGCGCCGGAGCCCCAAGAACCGCTTGCGCATGACCGTGTCAAGGCAGGGTAAACTCGCGGTGACCAACTACGAGGTGCTGGAGAAATTCCGTCTGCTCAGCCTGGTGAGGTTGACGCTGGGAACAGGCCGCACCCACCAGATCCGGGTCCACATGGCCTATATCGGGCACCCTGTCTTCGGGGACGCGACCTACGGCGGAAGGAGTAAGAAGCTTAGCGGCCTCAGCCGCGAAAACGTGGCCTTTGCCGTCAAGCTCCTTAAGCAGTTCAATCGGCCGGCTCTGCACGCGCTCAGTCTGGGCTTTGTCCACCCTATTTCGAAGGAGCACATGTACTTCGAGGCTCCCCTGCCGGACGACTTTGTTCGACTGTTAGCTATGCTGGAACAGGCTTCTTGATACGAGACCCCTCATCTTGTTTTTGATCTGCAAGTGAGTTTCGCGACCTCGCCGGCCGTGGCGAACGGGCTAAGCCTCCTCTTTGCAAAGGCCCACTCCCGTCTCACCCCCACTTCAAACGACCTTCCTCACACTGAGACAGCGCGACCTCGACGCCCAGTCTTCGCTGTGCTTCGTCCGCAAAACTAAACGGCCCGTTGGCGAAGCCCTCAGATTGTGCAGTGGGTAGTGCATCTCGTTCTCACCCCTGCCTTGTTACAGCGCTTGACTTGGCTCCCCTGATGGGCCTCGTTCCCATTCCAACGCAATGTCCGCCGCTTCAACCAGGCTCTCTGCCACTGCGTCCGGCGTGGCGGAGTATTCGCCGTCTTGCCCTGCGGCACCGGTCCTCACCAAGATGCTTCTACACCCGGCTCGCCGGGCGGTCTCCACGTCCGAGGTCCTGTCGCCGATGACGATGCTGTGGCTGAGGTCTACATTCAGTTGCTCCACTGCCAGACGCAGGAGGGCCGTCCCCGGCTTGCGGCACTCACACTGCTCAGCCAGGCCATGAGGACAGAAATAGACCTTGTCCACCCGCACCCCATGCTGATGCAGGAGGCCGAGCATCGCGCTGTTCACCCTATAGAAGTCTTCCACTGGGAAATAACCAAGGCCGATGCCGGCCTGATTAGTGAGTACGACGATGCGGTACCCCATGTCCTGAAAGCGGCGCAGTCCTTCGCCTACGAGCGGAAGAAGACGGGCCTTCTCTGGCTCGTGCAGGTAGGGGACTTCCTCCAGGATAGTGCCGTCGCGGTCTACAAACACCGCCGGCGCCGGTTTCAGGCGCGGGCGATGGAGGTGCACTGCTCCGGCAACCTCCACTACAGCCTGAGGGGACGCCTGCGCCGATACTGCTCTGGCCAAGATCTCCGTCGTGGACACGGGCGTGGTTACGGGTATCAGCAGAACCTTGCCACCGTAACGTTCCACCTCTTCTTTGGAGGTCAATTGTGACTGCTGGTAGTCTCCTGCCTTGATGTACAGGTCGGGACGCAGGAGTTGGATATTTACCTTGTTGCGCCGTTCCGGGAAGATGAAAACTAGATCTACGCACTCCAGTGCGGCGACGACCTCTGCTCTCTGCTCAGCAGGCACCAGGGGGCGCGATGGCCCCTTGTAGGCCCGCACAGATGCGTCCGAGTTCACCCCTACCACCAGCAGATCACAGGCTTGGCGGGCTTTCTCCAGATAATCCACATGGCCAGCATGCAGAAGGTCAAATGTGCCGGAGGTAAAACCCACCCTCTTGCCCCGCGCGCGCGCCTCTGCACAGAGGGATGCCACCTCTTCTCGGGACTTGATCTTTTCCGAACGCAGACGCATCTCAATCTGCTCCCGCCGTCACACCTGGTGCGAGTCCGCTATTGGGCGAACCGCACCCGAAGCGTCTTTATCTCAAAGGGCTGCATGAGCGCGGCGACGGCACTGCCCTCCTTCTGAACCCCGCCCGTAGGCCTCTCGAGCAGGTCCGTCTCCCAGGCCTCCCGAACTTGCCGTGTGAACCGCAGGGTAACCGGTGTCCGGGCTCCAAACAGCTCGCACAATCTTAGCACCAAATCGCTCCCCTCCTCCGCCTGTTTGACGGCGGTGAGCATTACTCCTGCGCCGGCGTTCACCTCCACAAAGGAGCAACTCGTACCCAGCTCACCGCGGTGGGGCTTGGTCCAGACCACCCGAAGGGGGCAGTTCAGTTCGTATGCACGGCGGTGGGTTTCCGCCTGCTGCCATCCGCCAGTATGGGGGTAAAGGCTGTAGACAAACTCATGCTCTCCCATGTCGGCATTGGGATCGGGATTCTTTGGCGAGCGAAGCAGGGTAATGCGCATCACGTTTCCCCGCACGTCATGGCCGTACTTGCAGTCATTGAGAAGGCTCACGCCGGCTGCCCCCCGGTCATCTGTGAGGTCAATCCATTTTTGTGCCGGCACCTCATACATGGCCTTTTCGGCGGGTGTTGTGGGGGAGGTTGTGCGCTGTATCCAACCGTAGGGGATTTCGTACGTAGCCGCCCGACCGCTTACGGCCGCTGAAAAGGCAGCTTTTGCCAATACGTGCGTCTCATGCCAATCCGCCCGGGTAGCGATGTCGATGCGCGGCAAACGACGATAGACGCTGATGTCCTGGACGAATCGCGAGCTGCCGAAGGTGCGTACCACCCGCATCGTGGCCCGCACTGGCCCTTCGGCCACTACTTCCAGCTGGGGCGCCGGATCACTGCGCCACTCCCTGCCGGTGTAGCCGATGTTCCAGGCGTCGTATTCGGCGGGCAGGTCTTCAAAGAATTGCAGCTCATTGCTTGGCCCAGCCAGGAACTGACGCCCGGTCGTCACCTCACGCAGCGAAGCGAGATTGCCGGTGTTCTGGTCGAACTCCAGTTCCCACCTCCCGTTGGTCAGCTTCCACTGTTCAGCGTGAGGGGAATCGCGCCAGGGCACAGATTTCGCAGGACGCAGCCAGAAGACCTTGAACCCCATACCCGGAACGCCGCTCACCTCAAACAGCAGGCCATCCTGGTGCGGTTGCACTGCGTGCATCTTGCCGGCTTTGTCCACAACAACCCACGCGCGCTCCAACATGTGCGGCGGCACTCGCACCCATGCTAGATCATTTCGCTCCCACGACAGGGGGTTAAACACGACCAGGGGGAACCCCTCTCCGCGCGTATCTGCCTGGGCACTCAGCTTTGCTAAGGCGCTGTCCAGTACCGCGCCGGCAAGCGCCCGACAGGTATCGTACAGGGCGTGGGCGTCTTTGTATACCTCAGGGATGCTCGAGCCCGGCAGGATGTCGTGGAACTGGTTAAACAGCACGCCTTTCCAAGCCGTGCGCAACTCGGGCTCCGGGTAAGGCAATGGAGCAAAAGCGACGAACTTTTCGGCCGTTTCCAGCAGCGCCTCCATCTGCCGGTTTTGCTTCTTGACCAGCCCTTGGGTGGTGTAGGTGCCCCTGTGGGTCTGAAGGTAGAGCTCGTCACGGACGACGGGAAGGTCCGGGTGTTTTTCCGCGGCGTGGAAAAAGGCCTCGGCCGACGACTTTAGCACCGTAGGGTAGAGTCGGGTGTGAGCCATGTGGTCGAAGCGCGCGAGCATCTGCTGCGTGGGGCCCCCGCCGTGATCCCCGACTCCGTAGAGCACTAGACAGTGTCGCACCCCTGTGTCCTTGGCAAAGTCACACAGGGTCCGTAACGTGCGCTCCTCGTCCAGGTCCTCCACGTAGCTGCGCGGAATCACGGCCAGGATGCGCGAACCATCCGGTGACTCCCACCAGAAGAGCTGCTGCTCTGGTGGGGTGGTGTCGTTCCACCACAGCTTGGTGGTCACGAAATAGTCGATGCCGCTCTTCTTGTAGATTTGGGGAAGCGTCCAGGCGTAGCCGAAAGTGTCAGGGGTCCAGGCGACGCGCACATCCACGCCCAGCGTCTTGCGCAGGTACTGTTTGCCGTACAAAAGTTGCCGCACCAGGGCCTCACCCGAGGGGAGGTTGCAGTCCGGCTCTACCCACATGCCGCCTACGGCCAACCACTGCCCCCGCTCCACCATGGCTTTGATTCCCGCCAAAACATCAGGATGGAAACGCTCCATCCACTCATATGCCTGAGCTTGGCTTTGGGCGTAGGTGAACGCCGAATCCATCCCCATGAACGCCAGGGCCTGCCGGAAGGTCTGCTCGCACACCTCCACCGTCTCCGGCCACCGCCATAGCCAGGCCATGTCGATGTGCGCGTTGCCTACTGCATGGATAGTGTCTGCCTTCATTGCCTCGGCGATCGCCTGTGACCTTTGGTAGAACTCTTCCACGGCCTTCTGCAGCCTTGGAGCGTCGGCGGCCAAGAAGGCGGCCTCCATGTTTTTCCAAAGGGCCGCCTGGCCGAAGTCGCCCTCAGGACTGTAGATCTGCCCAAAGCGGAGATCCTCTTTCAAGGATGCATAGTCCACCGAGGCCAGCTCCAAGAATACACGGCGAGCTTTTTCGATAGGGGGAGCCGTAAAGTGGAGGGTCAGGCGTTTTTCTCCCCGGTGACGCGGCACGCTAAAGCGCGCTGGCGCCGGCTCCACTTTCGCCTGCCATGGCCCGTGTATACTTGGGACACGCGCCAGTGGAACGCCGTTGCACTGCACCGCCAGGCCCGTGTCCGGAGGAGTTATGCGCACGCGCAAGTCATGTACCGCGAGCTCTTCCGGCACATTGACCACGCCGGCCGCACGGATGCCCTCCTTTGACCTGACGAGCTGAAAGAGCTCGGTGATCTCCACGCCCTCCAACACGGGGCCCAAGGCCTGCTCGCTGCTCACCGCCAATGTGCGCGCGATCCTCCCCGTGCGCCAGTCAATGACTGCGTGCAGGGTTTGGTTCCTTTGACGGAGGCGCAGGAGCTCCAGCAGGGGAACGTGCCATTGGATGACCAGCGGATCACCGCGGAGTTCCTTAGTTCGCCGCACAGGGTAGCGCCGCTCACCTACCTGAAGCGTGCACAGTAGCGCTGCCACCGGTGTTGTGCCGTGGGGACGAACGCGCGCCTGGATGACAGCGCTGAGGCGCCCGTCTGCGCTCAAGCGGGCATGCGGGAGGATGCCCAACTCCTCGAGCTCGTACCAGGAGGGCACAGAGGCCAGGCGGAAATCATCAGGCCGGTCTGCCGCGTACCGTAAGCCCGGAATGGCCTCACCATCCGGTCCCACCACGCGGAGCGACAGCGCGTAGCCCCCCAGGTTGTTGAAGACCTTGCACAACACGGTGTTCCACCCGGCGCCGAGGCGCTCGCGCACCGTGTCCTGATCTGCTCGCCAGCCGCGCAACACCAGGTGCTCGTGGATACGGTTCCCGTTCACGCGCACTGCCACCCCGTCGTCGCTTCCCACCAGCAGCCGCGCCTCCACCTCCTGCGGCACAAACACGTACACGTGGGCATAGACCACCGACTGTTCAGGAGGTTCGATACCGAGGCGTACAAAGTTAAGCCGTCCCCGCGCATCCACGTCGGCTACGAACCAGTCCCTGTCGCCTGCGCGCCCACCCTGCCGTGGGAGCACATTCGCCTCCCCGCCCAGGTGGTCGGTGCCCAAGGGCTCATGTTCAGGATCCACCGCAAAGGCGCCCGCCACCAGCCATTGCCGGACAAATGTGTCTGGCTCTTGCGCAAGCGCGGCGGCGGCCAATACGGCCACAAGGCTTCCCGCTAGTAGTCTTCTGCGCACGGCAACTCCTCCGCTTCGACCGAGTGTCCTTCAGACAAAAAAAGGAGGTGCGGTTTTCACGCAACCTCCTCCTCAGTGGGCGATACTGGACTTGAACCAGTGACCTCTGGTATGTGAGACCAGCGCTCTGACCAGCTGAGCTAATCGCCCTTGCACGGCGTAAAGATAGAAAAATGGCGGATGAGAATCAAGGGAAAATATCCATGGTAACCCTGCGCGTTGCCCTGCTAGGGAAACCCGCAGGGTTTCTTGACGACGCCCTGGGCAAAGGCTGCGTAGCGCTTGCCATAACTAACCGGAGCCAAAAGGCTTTTGCCTTTTTTCCCTGTGTTAATGCCACTGTTAGGGGACAGCAATAGCCATTTGACGGATTCTTCTAATTTATGCCGAGCTTCCTTTCAACTTGTTTCTTAAGTTCTAGTAGTTTGGCATCTTGAGGAGAAAACTCCAGTCCTTCCTTGATGTAATCGAGAGCTAGCTCGTAGTTGCCTTCGTCAATCATAAGTTGTGCCAACCGAAGCTTCTTCGCAACCTGAGAAGCGATGAAGTCTTTTTCAGATGTGCTTTTTGGGATGGGCTCGTAAGTCTCCATGCTTTTCATCGCAACCCGTAGATACTTTTGATACAAATTAGGAGGAGCTGCAAACTGAAGATTATGAGCGACAGACCCTACTAAGAAGTCAATAGTGAACCACTTAAGTCCTTTCATTTCAAAAGAGCGTTTTACTACTAGCCTGCCACCAAAATCCTCTTTCTTGATATTCATAGAGATACCAATGCGGCTTTCGATATTTTTGCAACGCTCTACCAATTCATCAATTGTGGTGAAGTCAACAACATTGATAAGTACACGAAGATAATCCTCACCATCAGGGGCAATAAAAGCTACCTTCCCTCTAGGGTCCTGTGGGTATTCTCGTATTGACCATCCCTGCGGCGGAACAATTCTAAAGTATCCTTTTGGATCGACATATCGGTTGGCTGCCAGTTCCCCTTTAGTCTGTCCCGACAGGGAAGCGGTCACACAAAGCATCGTCGCTAAGAAGAAGGCGGCGGCTGGGTTAAGGCTCTTGGTTAATTTCATGCCCGCATCCTCCTCTGGCCATGGTTACCTAAAACGTGCATCAACCGTGTGGCTACCTAACTGCTAAACCTTTGGAATAAGGAGGACCTCTCTCCACGACCAAAATATCTAGGATCCAGTTATTGGCGGCATCGGCTGCGTACATCGTTAGTTACCATATTAAGCTAGTATAAGGATGTCACCATTCTCTCATAGAGAGAATGTGTACTACGACTTAGTCCTTCCGCGCATTGCACAAAATGAAGTAAGCCAAATCAAACAGTTGGAACGAACTCAATATTATCTCGCGCAAGAGAATAGGCGTCATAAACAAGCATGTTAATTGCCATTCTATTTATGTCATAGTTGAACTAAAGTGATCGTTATACCAACGTTCAAAAATAGACCGTCGCCCGTAATCCTGTCTTCGCCTTCGTATGTGTATCTTACACCACTTGCACCTTCTATACTATTTGGACCATTGTATCCAATAAGTCGATAACCTGCGTCGCCAAATAGACTCATGCTTGGAGTTATGTAAAGAGAAATGCCAAATCCAATACTAGACCCACCGCCAAAAAATTTGGCATCCCCAGGAGCACCCCACATCGTTATAGAAGCATTTTTTCCAGTTAGTGAGTCGAACAGAAAGCCGAGGCAAATATAAGGTTACATTCGCTCGTGATTGTCAAAATGAAACTTGAAATTCAATACAAAGATTGAGTGGTCCGCTTTTCCGCTCATATCAAGGAAAATGAAGTCATGTCTTGATTCAATATACCTTGCTTCAACTGCCCCTAGTACTAGCCTTCCACCTAATATTACGCACCAACCCAAGCCACTCGACATCCTGGGGAATAATATTAAGTCCGCGAGAGCTTGAAGATAACTTTGTCCATCAAAACTACCCTCTATTGAATGGTAGCTAACAGCTCCGCCAAGATAGATACCCGTTTTAGCATAGCCTTTTTGGCCATATACTTGGGAGGAGGTAGAAAGAATTGCTATCAGAACTAGTGTGAAGACTTGCGATATTCTACTGCTCATTCACATATTCTCCTCATAAACTTGGTACGATCCTGAGATTTTACCCATCTAACATAATATCATGCCCGGCCGTGTTGCAGAGGTATGCGACGCACTATGTCGCAGAATGCGGCGTCGCGTGCTTGGCTAACAAGAGACTTTCCAGCCGTATACGCAACGTCATCTGCCATCTTTTTCGACCGAAACGAAGCTTCCGCAACTCTCGCGTAGACAGCAGGCCTCCAGTGGCCCCGCAGGGCTTCTTATCCCCAACCTGCCCTTATTCAAAACGTGCGTGTAGATCATAGTTGTGCTCACGTCTGCGTGCCCTAACAGCTCCTGGATGGTACGAATGCCGTAGCCGTCGTCCAAAAGATGGGTCGCAAAGGAATGCCTGAGACTGTAGCCACTGCCATGGATGCGAACTCCTGCCTTGTCCCTTGCCTGTCGGGCCACCTTCTGGAGCATCCATTCGCCCTAGTGGTGCCTGGGGGGATGCATTTCCCTTTATTGCCAGGTGGTTGAGAGACGCGGCGATTTCGTTCTCCCCCATATCCGCCGGGTGGCGCTTGTAATGGAAGACGATGAAGCGGCTAGTCCGGTATGCATACACTTGCCCGGTACCTCGGCTGTAGTGCGCAGCGCGGAGGGCCAGGCGCACCTGGTCAAGCAGTCTCGGCGGGTATGCGTGAAAGAATCCCAAACCCTTTCCCCTGGCACAGTTAGTGGGTTCCTACTGCAGGACAAATGTAACAAAAGGAAGGCGGCTTGTCAAGAGAAAAGTTAACGATCCCTGCAACGGTTGCTGGCACTGCGGCTAAGGCAACCTTTCGCCTTGATTTTCACGCGGCGCTCGCCTAAATTTGCCATACGAGAGACGGCGAACCAGGCAAAGCAAACATTGACCAGCAGAGGAGGCTCTGCATGTCAGGCAAAGATACCGCTACACCCGACCTTACCCCCATCACCAGTCAGGAGCAGCTCCGCTCCCTTTTGCACGCAGGCTATGGGCTCAAGGGCCCGCGCCCGGACCTCGAGGTGAACGTGACCGCGATGGAACGGTACTTCGCCCGCGGCTACGAATTCATTCCCGAGCCGCTCCTCCTCGCGCAGGGCTACCAGCTCGTCCCACCGAGCCAGTTCACCAAGGGCCTGCAGTTCGCCTATCGCGTGGAAAATGAGCAACTCTTCAAGTTCTACCGCTCCAACTACAGCCTTATCAAGGAAGGCAGGGAGATACCGCTGTACCTCAAGTACGAAGAGAAGCACTGAACGTCACTGCGTCGGCGCCCCCGGAGGGCCTGCCACCAGGGCGTCCAGCCTGGCAATGAGCTCTTCGGCGCTTAATGCACCCACCTCTCGCAATTCAGTGCGCTCCCGCCCGTCGGCGCCGAGGAACACCAACGTAGGCAGCCCGGTTACCTGGTACTCCCGCATGAACTGGCGCACCTGCTCATCAGGCGCCGTGCAGTCTACACGAAGCATGACAAAGTCCTTGCTGCGCGCGATGAGCCGGGCATCGCGGAAAGTGGTCCGCTCCATCTGTTTGCATGGAGCGCACCAGTCGGCATAGAACTCCACAAAAACAGGCTTCCCTGCCGAGGTGAGCACCTCCAGCGGTTGCCCTTCGTATGCCACCCAGTCGATACCCTCCTCGCCGGTGGTCCGCAGTGAGCCGGCGAATAAAAGGCCCCCAAGGAGAATAGCGATTGCACCAAAAATCGCTCTTCCGACCTTGAACGCTCGCGTGTACCCCGGATGATGGTCAAGAAAACCCAACAGCAGTCCGCCGAATATGGCCAAGAGGCCGAGGAAGAAGGCCAGCATGTCCGCTGCGCGCTGCGCCTGGGGCAGGAGGAAGTAGATTGCTACGCCAATGAGCAGCACCCCAAAGAGCTTTCTCACCCAGAGCATCCACATCCCTGACTTGGGGAGGCGAGCCAGAAGTTGGGAGAACGTGGCCAATACCAGGTACGGGAGGCCCAGCCCAAGCCCCATAGCGAAGAACAGCAGGGCACCTCTGCCGACCATGCCCAGCTTTGCCACCAAACCCACCAGGCCAATGATGATCCCAGCGGCACAAGGTGCAATCACAAACCCCACAGTGAGGCCCATGATAAATCCCCCGAACAACCCCTCACGAGCTTGTCCCACCCGGGTCAGAAGCCAGCTGGGCACGGTGATCTCGAACGCACCGAACATGCTTGCCGCCATGGACAGGATCACCAAGGCAATGACCAGCACGAACCAGGGGCTCTGGAACATGAACCCCCACTGGCGCCCCGCCAAACCTGAGGCCAGCCCCAGGGCAGAGAAGACGATGGCAATGCCCACTACATACACCAGGGCGGCGGCAAACGCCCCACTGCGGCTGACCTCCTTCCTGCTGGCAAAATAGCTGACGGTGATGGGCAACACCGGATAGACGCAGGGCGTGAGGTTCAGCGCCAGCCCAAGCACGAAGAATGCGACGACAGCATACGGCAGTCCCCGCGATAGCAGGCGCTGCGCCCGCACTTCGTCCGCCGTCAGACCCAGGGCTGCCGACTGCTCGATCGCTTTCCCCTGGTCAGCAGGGGACCTCACCGACTCGCCTCCGGGCAAAACCGTCAGTGACAGGCGAAACACCCTCTCGTCGGGCGGAAAGCACGCCTGGTCATTACACGCCTGGAAGCTCACCTTCCCCTCCAGCCACCTGGGCCCGGGTGAAACCTGCTCCCGGACCGCCAGGGTGGCCGTCACCTCCACCGTGTCCTCATACACGGAAAGAGGCTCAGAGGAAAAAGCAAACTTCCGTTGCTGTCCAGGCGGAAACCGCAGCGAACCAACCGTTAGACCCGGAGGCGCCTGAACAGTCACGTTAGTCGGGATCAGGTTCGGGTCCAAGGGACTATGCGAATTGATGTGGTAGCCAGGCGCAACCACCAGCAGAATGCGGAGCGCAGTCTCCTCTCCGGGGCGGAGCGAGTCGCTGGCGACCTCAGTGCGTACCGTCACCACCGGCCCCGCGAGCTGCTGGGCATTGGCCGTAGAAACACCTGCAACCGCGGCCAACAGAACTAGGCATTGCTTGATTCCGCTCATCATCGGCCCTTGCTTCTTCCCTCCATACTGTGTTCAGTACTCTGACTCGTCCTTCCACCTGGTGATGCGCCACTTGCCGTCATGCGGGCACCGGCGGAACGAAAAGATGGCGCTCCCGGAAAGCCGATACTCGGCAAAGGCGCCGCTGAAGTTGATGGAAAAGCTCTTGGAGAGCTCGGCAGTGTTCTCCTCCTCAAAGGCGTAGATGGTGCTGTTCCAGGTGAGGTCGATCACGTCAAAGCTCCGGAACATCCGTCCGGTGGCCTTTAGGTCGACGTCCCTGCCCCACGACATAAAGAGCCCCGAGGTCCCCTGGTTGGGGTCGAAGAATACGAAGACAAAGGAGCTGTCAAGGAGGTTGGCGTAGAGGAGCGAGTCCTTGAAGGTGTAGGCATAACGGAAGTTTTGCAGCACTTCTTCAGGCGTCTTCTGCTCCGTGATAATCAACTCATCCCCCGGGTCCTGGTGCAGAACAGGAGCAAACGGGTTCAAGCAGGCGATGGTGGTGACGAGGACCGCTACCCCGCAAAGGACAAACGCCGTGCGAGCCCGCGAGAATCGTTTGGGAGGAGGCCCTGGTGTTTCCCCTCGCTCAGGTCTCCCCGACCGCCGCGCCACACTCACTTGGCTCCGCCCTCCTTGGTATCGCCTCGCCTGCCAAAGAAGAAGGCGGTGCCCCAACACCGCCTTCATACCCTACGCCGTTTTCCGTTCAGGCTACTTCAGCTTGAAGATCACAGGAATGCCGATCTGGACCGTCACCGGTTTGTCGCGCTGCTTGGCCGGTTTCCACTTCACTGCCTTGACCGCTGCGATTGCCGCCTCATCGCACCCATTGTTGCCCAAAGAGTTCTGGGCCCACGCCTTAATCACCTCGCCCTTGTCGCTAATCACGGCGATCACGTAGACCCTCCCTTCCACGCCGGCCTTGCGTGCGATCTCGGGGTACTTCAGCGCTCTTTGGATGGCCTCAAACCCACCAATTGGTTCGGGAGGTTCGTCCCAGGCCACAAAAATCTGGGCCGACTCGTCCACTTGCTCTGGGGGCGGAGGTGGGGGCGGCAACTCCGAAAAGTCCATTTCCGTGGTGGAGATGGTCTCATCCTCAGGGATGTCCTCGCTCTCGCTCTCGATGGGCACAGCCGGGCGACTCGGCGCCGGCGGCCGGTCCATCTGCTCAGTGGGCGGAATCTCATCGACCTGCATCTTAAAGTCGATGCTCTCCACCCTCTGGGTGCGAATCTCGTACCGCTTGGAGGCCTGGAACATCCCGATCAGGAGGACCAACGCCAGCACCATGGAAAGCTGAAAGACTTTCCGGTACTGCAGCTTGAGGTCCGCCTTCGGATCTTTCCTCCTCAGCATGGCTCCATCACCTCACTCTCCGGCAGGTTTTGCCGAATAGTTAACATTGAGGGCGTCGGCCTTGCGCAGCTCCTCTTGGATGTCGATGACCACACCCATCTCCGCATCCTTGTCCACGCGCAACGAGACGACCTTTAGCGGATGGAGAGGGTCAGTGCGCTTCTTGTACATGATGCCGGAGATCTCACGTACATCCACCAGCTTGTCGTCAATGGAGATGCGCTGAAGCCGATCAACCCATACGTAGGCCACGTCGCGCTTGCCAGGGAGCTTCTCGATCTGCTTCGCCTTCGGAAGCACCACCGGCAATCCACGATACTCCTTGAAGACCGTCGCTACCAGGAAGAACATCAGCAACATGAAGATGATATCGGGCAGCGAGGCCGTGGGTATCGCGGCAGAGGCCTTCTCTTTCTTCTGGAATTTCACTTCTTTAACTCCTTCACCCTGCGGATCGTTCCCGTTGACGCTCGCCTTACGATTCAGGTTCGGCGATGGAGATGCGCGGCGCTTTAGCTTGCTTCACCTGGTCCAGGACGGCAATAAAGACCTCGTACGGGGTACGACGATCGGTCTTGACCGATACAATCAGCTGTGGCCGCTCAGCCAACCGCATCTTGATCGCCTCGCGGATCATTCTGATCTCGATCGGCTGCTTGTCCAACATGACCTGCCCGCTGGCGTTGATCAGGAGATTGGCGATGTTCTCCTTTCGCACTTCCTTGGTCTCGCCCTTCGGCGGGAGTGCCAGACCGATGCCCTTGTCCACGTCAATCGTGGTTGTCAGCAGGAAAAACGTCAGCAACAAGAACACGATGTCGGGCAAAGAGGCCTGTGGGATCTCGAGCTTGCGCTCTTTCTTGCGTTCCACAAACATGGGGGTTTCCTCTCTCCGCCCTACTTGCTCTTCTCCATCTCCACCAATGTGTCAATAAAGTCGACCGAGCTTTCCTCCATGTCGATGACAAGGCGGTCAATGCGGGAGACGAAGAAGTTATGGGCGGCCTGCATGATAATGGCCACGATTAGCCCAAACACGGTGGTGAGCAGCGCTTGGGAAATACCGTCAGCAACGATGGTGGGCGAGATGTCGTTTGCCTTGGCAATGGAGTCAAATGCGATCACCATGCCCCACACGGTGCCGAGGAATCCGAGCATCGGGGCCACGCTCACTACCGTAGCCAGCCACACCAACCCTCGTTCCAAGAATGCCATCTCGATAGAACCAGCGTTGACAATGGCCTTCTCCACCTGGTCGATACCCCGGTCTGCCCGCAACAGCCCTGCATGGAAAATGGCAGCCACTGGACCGCGGGTTTTCTCGCAGAGCTCCAGTGCGCTCTTCACGCCGCCGGTACGAAGAGCCTCGCGGACTTGCGCGAGGAACTTGCGCGTCTTTACTGAGGCCCGTGAGAGTGTCCACAGTCGCTCCAAGCTGATAGCCAGGCCCAAGATCAGCAGCGCCAGAATTGGCCACATGAACACGCCGCCACGAAGATACAGTTCGACCATACTACCTTCTCCTCTTCAACAAGTTAGAAGCCTGCAACGGACGGCCCTACAGACGCCCTTAAGTATAACGAATTTTTGCGTAAATGTCAACAGTTTTTTCGCACCATTGGCGATTCGGGCGAGTCGCGGAGAGCGGGGTAAAGCGATAGCGCCCTTCGAGGCACCCTTGGGCGTGGGATGCGGCCTCCCTGCGTTCAATCCCTTGCTCGGGCTCCGCCTCCGCTCACCAGAAGCAGATGACGCGCCTGGTCGAATCGCTCCAAGGCCGCCCGCACCTGTTCGTCCTGCGCGACGAGAATCTCGTAGAAGCGCGCATTGCCCCACAGATGTCGGGCAATCTCACTCTTAATCGTCTGCCGCCACAGCTCCCGGTCGGCCTTTGCTGCACTTTCGTCCACGAGGATGTTCCTGCGCGCCGCCAACCGTCGGAACTCTGCCAGCATCTGTTCGTCCACAACAAAGCGTTCTTTGAACGCCTGGAAGCTCCGCGCCAGCGCCTGGTGGCGCGCCGCATATTCGGCCCCATATTCAAAGAAGAGGTTCTGGTTCATGGCACGAAGGGTGAACGCAGAGATGGGGCGGGCGGCAAGCTCCACGTCCGGCACGATGCCTCCACCCCCGTACACTGGGCGTCCGCCCATGGTACGGAACACGGGGCGCGTCAGTTGAGTCTGCTCGTGGTGCCCCTCGGAGTTGCTTGTGTCCAGGCCGTAATCCTTAGGAGAACGCTGGATCAACCTCCCGCTGGGGGTGTAGTACCGAGCCACGGTGATCTGCAATATCGCCCCGTCGCTGAGGCGCACCTCGTCCTGGACCGATGCCTTGCCAAACGTGCGCTCACCCACGAGCAGGGCTCTATCCCAATCCTGCAGCGCGCCCGCGACCACTTCGGCAGCGCTGGCGGTACCGCCGTCCACCAGCACGACCAGGGGCACGTCAGCATAAGGGGTGGGGTCGGAGGAGCAAAGCTGATCGCGAGGAGCACGCAGCCGCCCACGGGTGTAGACGATGGTCCTGCCTCCGGCAATAAAAAGGTCGGCGACCTCGCATGCCTGCTCAAGGTAGCCTCCTGGATTGGAGCGCAGGTCCAGCACCAGCTGGGTCATCCCCTGTTGCCGCAGCTCGCCCAGGGCGCGGTCCAGCTCGCGCGCAGCCGCGCGCCAAAACCTCCCCAACCTCACGTACCCCGTGCGCTTGTCTGCCATGAACGCGCAGACCACGCTGACTAAGGGGATGCGCTCCCGTTGCAGCTGCACGCGAATGGGCTCTGCAACCCCAGCCCTCCTCAGAACCAGCGAGACGGTGCTGCCCCGCGTGCCTCTGAGCCGGGCTTGTACCTCACTGGCGTCCAGACCAAGCAAAGACTCGCCATCAATACGCAGGATGCGATCCCCTGGGCGAATGCCGGCACGGTCCGCAGGGCTTCCCGCCTGAGCGGCCACAACCACCGGTATCTGGTTGAGCACGGTGAATTCGATGCCAGTGCCCTCATAGTAGCCATTTTGGCGCTCCTCGCTGTCTGCCGCCAACGAGGCCGGCAAGTAGCTCGTGTGCGGATCCAGCTCCCGGAGCATCCCACGGATGGCGGCGTCAACCAGCCGCGCCGGCTCCACCTCCTCCACGTAATGACGGCGCACCGCGTTGAGCACCTCAGCGAAGCGCCGCACCTGGTCAGGAAGCGCGGCTCCGGAACCTGCGGCTTTGCCTTGAAAATACCAGGCTCCGATCGCCAGGAGCAGAGCGGAAAGAGCAACAACACCTTTCTTCTTCAGCCGCCAGTCCAGGTTCACCGCCGAAGTTCCTCGCAGGCTATCTCTACCTGGGTGCGCCAACTCTTCCCCGCCCCCAGGACAATCTCCCACACAGGGAGCACCGCCGAGCTCTGATACACGCGCTCGAACCCGCCCTCGGACTGGGAGATGGTTTCCACCGGAAAACGCCAAACCGTGCTGGGGTTGTCAAGCGTCAGGCGCACGCGCAGCCCCTGCCACTCGTCAACGGCCGCCACCTCTTGCACCTGCTCCACCTCCCCCACGCTGGCGAGGTGGCTCTCGGCCGGTTTGACCCCATCGAAAAGGAAGTAGCGGTCCGGCGCGTGTCCCGCTTGGAGGGCCAGGTTGAATTCCGGAGCGAACCGCAGGCGGAGGGCGCGCGACTCTCTGTTGCGCAGCTCGTACACGGCCAAGAGTTTGTCACTCCCCTGGCGTACCACAATCTTCTTGCTGAGTTCAATGGCGCGCGGTTGCCCCTGCACCTCTACCGTGCCCGTGCGTCGCAGCAGAACCTCTACTGCCCCACGCCTCCGGCCTAGGGCGAATTCATAGGGCGCCCTGACAAAGTCGCCGCACTCTGCATACTGAGCGCTGGCCAGCTCTTCCAGCGTGGTATTCTCAGCCAAAAAGTGGTCCACAAGGGCTTTATGCTCGTAGCGGTCGTAGTGCAATCGCCTCTCGAGCCCTTGCTCCTTGACTAACACGAGGTCATGAATACTGGCCACGCCTCCGCTTTCGGCAGGCTGCGGGGAGCTTGCCGCCAGTGCGGCCAGCCTCCGATGGTAACCCTCCTCTCGGCGCGCTAAAGTGTCCAACAGGTTGATCGCCTTTGGCTTAAAGTCAAGCTCCGTGAGCACCCCACCGTGCTCCGGGGCGAGATAAAGGTTGAGCCGATCGGTCTCGATAATGACCTCGTTGGCTCCGTCTGCGTCAAAGTCAGTGACCTGCACATCAAGCCATGTGGCGCCCTTTCCGCGTTCCACCAGGTCAAGGAGCCTCTCTGCAGTTATGAGCTCCCGGTAGATGGCCGCTCGCAGGTTGTTCAAGTACAGCCCTCCGAACACCCCATGCCAGTAAGGGCAATTGCACTGCGCCGCCCACAGGTGGTCGCGCGCCTCGGTGACCGCTCGCCCGCGGTGGCGCTCCGCCAGCCGCTTCACCCGACGACTGACCCGGAGCATGCGCTTGTGCATGTGGTTGGCCTCGGGATACTTTGCCAGAAAATTGCGCCAAAAGCCACCGCGCACGAAAATCTTGTACCGCTCCAAAAGCCCGGCCTGCTTCAGGGCCTGTTCAAACTCTTCGTATTCATGAATCGCGCGGGCTGGCAAGGCCCATTCCATCATCTCCCGGTACGAGGCAGTGGGCAAGTAGACACGACCAGCCGGACGAAGTCGCTCAAGCGCCTCGGAGAAATGGAGGATTGTAATCCACTCGGCATTCTCCTCCAGGGCGGCGAAAAAGCGCTCCAGCCAGCCGTTTTGGTAACAGTGAGTGTGGGTTCCAGGCCAGATGCCAAATTTCTCCCCATCATCGGCGAAGACCACAAGCCGACTGCCATCTTCCGTGGCCAAAGATCGGAGGTACTCAATCGTCACCTCCGGCTCCTGGAAGGGAATGGTGTACCGCAGGCGTTCGCTAATGGGGAAGATGGCAAGCTCGTCGCCCTCGTTTTCCGTAAGGTGATAGCCCAGCAACTCCTCCTCGCGCAGTCCTGCGTACTTAAAGTGCGCATCGTCCACGACCGTGTACCTGATCCCCGCCCGGCGCAGGGGTGTGGGCAGATGAGGTTCCCAGATGCGTTCGGCCAGCCACATACCTGTGGGTTTATACCCGGTGAGCTCGCTCACGTACTTGGTCAGCTTTTGCACCTGCCCAATTTTATCCTCATCGAGAATAGCAATCATTATCGGCTCGTAATAGCCGCCGGTCATCATCTCCACCTGTCCCCGCGCCACCAGCTCGCGAAGGAGGGCCACAAAGTCGGGGTAGCGTGTGGCGATCCACTCCAAAAGGATGCCGGTGTAGTGGAGCGCAACTTTGACGCGCGGGTGCCGAGCTAATGTTTCCAAGAAAGGTCGATAGGCTTTGTCGAATCCCTCCTGGAACACAAAGTCGAAGTTGCCCACAGGCTGATGGCTGTGAACACCCAATGCCAAGTTAATTGTCTTCACTCTGTCCCTCGTCGATGCTCGACACTGTCCGTTTTTGGAAATGGTCCCCTAGGCTCATAACTTGCTAGCTACGGCGCGCGCCATATCCAACGTGCTCGCGTTGCCGCCCATGTCATACGTGCGCACCTTCCCCTCTTTGATCACTTGAGCGATAGCCCCTTCCAGGCGCTGCGCCATCTCCGTCTCATCTAACCAGTCGAACATGAGCTTTACGGCCAAAAGCATCGCCATGGGATTCACCTTGTACTGCCCGGCGTACTTAGGGGCAGAACCGTGGGTCGGTTCAAAGATGGCATAGTTGTCGCCGATGTTGCCGCTACTCGCAAAGCCCATGCCCCCCACAAGCTGGGCGCAGAGGTCGGAAATGATATCGCCGAACATGTTGGAAGTGACCAGTACTCCGTAGTCAAGCGGGTTCTTCAGCAGCCACATGCACATCGCGTCGATATTGGCTTCCCACAGCTGAATATCCGGATACTCTTGGGCCACGTTGCGCGCTTCGCGGATCATCAGCCCGGAGGTCTCGCGAACCACATTGGGTTTTTCCACCACGGTCACGCTCTTATAGCCGTGCTTGCGCGCGTATTCGAACGCATCGCGGACGATATTCCGGCTGGCCTGGCGGGTCACGATACGCAGCGAGATTGCCATATCCTCGTCGGGGACGCCGGCGAAGCGCCGCATCTTGGGATGATATTCCTCCAGTACGCTGCGCACCGCCCGAGGCACTGGGTGGAATTCCACCCCGGCGTAGAGATCTTCGGTGTTTTCGCGGAACACCACGAGGTCAATCCCTTCCCGGTAGTTCAAGGGATTGCCCTCATAGGCGCGGCACGGGCGCAAATTGGTGCGGAGATTGAACTCCTGCCGCAAGCGCACAATCGGGCTGGAGTAGACGAGCCCCTTGCCCTGCAGCTCAGGGCTCAGCTCCTTTTCTGCCTCCTCTTTCGGCTTGGACGTTATCGCTCCGAACAGGCAGCAGTCGGTTTCCTTGAGCAGTTTGATGGTGCGGTCAGGAAGCGGATTACCTTCCTTGCACCAAAACTCCCAGCCAATGTCGCCGGGGATGTACTCAGCGTCAAACTGGAGCTTGTCCAGCACGATGCGCGCGGCGTCCATGACATCTCGACCGATACCGTCTCCTGGCAACCACGCGATGCGATACTTAGCCATGCCACCTCCGTCCTTATCGCTTCCCAAGACCTATGGACAAGGAGAGCTGCTGGGTGGCGCCCAGTTGGTCCTTGAATGGCGTATACGCGTAATCTATGCGATATCGGCCACTGCGCAGGCCGAGCCCAGCAGACAATCCATGCGTCGCATACCCGCCAGCATAGCCTACACGCAATGCTGCGATTCCGCGCACCACTCCTTCCAGCCCCACGAGCATGCGTAGCGTTTGACCGCGCTCGGCCACGAGGTCAGAGGCGAGGAGGAACTGTGTATCCCAAGCGTCGAGGCTCATCGGTAACGCCACCCCAGCCTGGAGCTGAAATGGTAACGCAATCCGCTCATCGCGAAGCCTACCTGTTCCCCCAAGGTTTCGCAGCGCCACACCGCAGACCATACCCGCCAGACCTGTTTCGTACCGCGCACCCAGGTCCACGGCTCCCCCACTGGCGGTATCGAGATAGATTTTGCTGTACACGTATTTTGCCGTGGCGCCCAACTGCACCCGGGGATGCCAGCGCCTCGCGTAGCTCAGGCCGACCACTACTTCGTGGGCGGAGACCAACGCCAGCGGCTCGGTTGAAGGGCCGGTGCGCAACTCGATGTCCCCCACTGCCAAGTGAGCCACACTTACCCCCCAAGCCTGCTTTGCACCAACTACCGCAACTGCCACGGCGTCGTGGTCTGTACCCAGCAGCCATTCATTGTGGCTCAGATACACCTCGCTCCCGCGGAGCGTAGTGAGGGCTGCGGGGTTCGAGTACACAGCACTCGCGTCCGAGGCAGTCACACCGCCTGCGCCAGCCATGCCCATCGCCCGCGCACCGGTTGTCAGCTTGAGCACTGCAAAGCCGGTACTGCCCGGTTGGCCGCCATGAGCAACACTCACCAGGAGCAGCACGCACAGCCCGCGTCGCATGAGCGCCCTCCTCGTCTCACAAGTAAAAGACCCATCCGAACATGTGGTCGGCGCCCAGGCCTTCCACGCTCGCGAGATAGGCATAGTCCAACCCGGCGCGATGACCAAGGACTGGAAAGATGAATCCAACACCCACCCGCAGGCGACCGTTGTTGAGGCCGCCACGCAGCGCTAACTGCTTGGCAATTGCCGCCTCTATTCCCAGCCGATACAGGGTGCCGAGCTTTTCATTTTGCTCCAGTTCCACGCTGGCGAGCATTTTGTCCTCGCCCAAGCGATACGAGGCACCCATCCGCAGGGAGACGGGAAACCGGTCCGTCACTGCGGTCCCGCGTTCGTAGACCTTCTCAGTGTTCCAGGTGTATTTGGCGTTGATATTGTGCAACGCCACGCCCACCGTCAACCCCCGCCACGGTGTGAGCATGGCACCCGCGGTGAGGCCAACACCCGAGCTGGTGAGCGCGCCATTTTCCCGTGTGACACCTGGCAGCCGATTGTACAGAATCGCCCCGGTAAGGCCCACCGTGAGCACCCTGTGTGGTCTTACCGCGAATGTCAGGGCGAACGCATTCTCCGAGTTGGAAAAGGTGCCAATGGGCACGCCGTCACTGTCACGACCGTCGATATTGTCTACACCGGCATGAATCCACGTAAATCCTACACCACCATCCATGGCGCCGTGGCCCTTGGGTCGAACCGGCAGCGAGAAGCCAACCACAAAGAGCGACCGATCCAAGGTCAGAGCTCCGGCAGCCACCGCAAACTCTGGCCCCGGGAGGAGCGCTACCCCTGCGGGATTGTATAGCCCAACGTATGCCCCCTGGGGAACGGCTACGTAGGCGTCACCCATGGCCTGGGCACGCGGGGCCAGCCCCATGCGGAGAAAAGCCCCGGCATAGCCACCCGAGCCCTCTGCCGCACTGGCCACACCCCATCCCAAGGCCACTAGCGCCGCCAGCAATCGAACCTTCATCACGCCTCCGCTCAGTTCAGAATCATCACCTTGCCCCAGAAGCTGCCCTCGCCCTCCAAGTCGAGCCGGTAGAAATAGACGCCGTTGGCCACAACGTCGCCGCGGTCGTTGCGTCCATTCCACGCCTCGCTGAAATCGCCGGCAGGACGTGCTTTCCCCTCAACCACGGTAGCCACCAGCTCCAGAGCAAAGTCGTACACGCGAATGGTCACGCGCGTCGGCCGAGTGGTGTTGTACTGGAAACGCACGTACCCATCGCCTCCAAGTTGGTTGTGCCGCATGGGAGAAAAAGGGTTGGGATAGGCATACGTACGGGGTGTTCCACCCGTGCCAGTTGGCACAAAAGCGCGGAAGACCGCCCACGTGTAGCCATTATTGTCGGTCTTCGCAAGGCCGTCTGCCGTGCCCACCCAAAGAAAGTTCGCCAGGTCAACGGCCACGCAGTAGAACTGGCTGGTGAGGATCCGCTCCCCACTCTGACTGTCCCGAATAGGGGGAAAGACGAGAAACGAGTCAACTGCCACCGATTTCCACAGGCCATTGTCCGACACTGCATAAACGGTGCCGATCACGGGGTCAAAACCGAAGTTGTGCACAAATTCCCCGCGCAGCACGGGGCGCCAGGATTTCCCTCCATCCTCCGACACGGAAACCGCACGAAATTCCCCGGGGTCCTCCGCCTCGATTGTGGCGGCCCACAGGAGGGATTTGCTACCAAGGCGCTGGTGCGCAAGGGCCACCACAAAGTTGCCGGAGATCGGGTGGTCCTGATTGTGGTGGTTCATGTTCACCCAGGTGCGCCCCCCATCGATGGACTTGTTAATCCCTTTGGCCGTGCCCACCCAGAGGGTTTCCTCGACGGCGATGACGGCGAATGCCCGATGATTGAGATTTCCGAACGGGTCGAAAAGGAACGTGTCCGGCGTCACCACCTCCCAGGTTTGCCCCATGTCCCGGGAGCGGCGCAACCCGCCACCCCAGCTGGCGATCCAGACCGCGCTGTCAGTAAGGGCGATGTCATAGGTGACGTTCTGCACCGGTGTGGGGCCAGGTTGCGGCACCCACTGCCACGTGCGGCCGCCATCGGTGCTGTACGACAACCCTCCACCTGCAGGAAGCGCGCCGATGTTGGTAATCACCGTATCGAATGCCGTGGCGGTCCAGATGGTATCACCGCGCACCACAAGGGCCGAGATGCCTCCCTTGCCCAAGCCATGCGCCGCACCATACGAGCGCCAGGTCTTGCCTCCGTCGTCACTAACGCTGAGTCCGCCACCGGTACCCACCCACACTTGGGTTCCCGCCACCACGATATCGGTGACGGCGTTGCTCGCGAGGCGCGGCTCTGGCGGTGGCTGGTCGAAGCGGTAGCTGCTAATCCGCCCCGCCTGTGCCCAACCCAACGAGTGCAGCCCGAGCAGGAGCGCGAGGAGGCCTGCCAAGCACAGGATGGCCCTCGTTGCTCTACCGAACCTTGAACGAACGGCTAACCGCCTCACTGACGTTGCCAACTTTATCCTCCGCTATGAAGGTGAATGTGTACCACCCCTGCTGAATGGGATTCCCTTGCGGGTCCCATTGCCGGGCATCCTGGTCGGCATACACCACCAGCGTGAAGGTGTAGGTACCATCGCCTGCCACCTCGTCGCCGTAAGCATAGGCCACAGAGGGATCAAAAGCGACGCCGTTGTCAACCATGGGGATTGGCTGCCCGGCGTTGGCAAATGTGGAGTCCGGCTTGCGAGAGGTGAACCCGACACGCTTAATGTCGACCAATGACTGGGGATCATCAACTTGGGCGGTGATGCGGACAAGGAGGGCACCGCGTGCGGGTTTTTCCACCGAGTCTGGGACGCTGACATGGCTCAGCACCGGCGGTTCGTTGGCAATGAACAGCCAGGCGCGCACCTCCGGACTTTGTGCCCCGCCCAAATCGCTTGCCACGAAAACCAGCTCATAGTTGCCTATCTTGCCTGCGGCGAAGGATGCCTCCAGACCCAAGCTGAAGCGCCCGTCGCCCGCGTGCTCATCCCCTTGACTGCCATCGTCCAGGAGCTCTCCCTCAAAGGCCCAGGCGCCTCCGCGCAGAGCTCGGAAGGCAACTCTGCTCACGTCCGCCACCCCCTGCGAATCCACCACATCCGCGTAAATGAGTCGGGTCCCTGGGAAGCCGCTGGGCAAGCTGTCCGGCACGAAGAGGTCCACGATCTGCGGCGCGGCGTTAGCCCGCAAGACCGCCGTTTTGACCACCGGCTCGGACCAGTGGCCGCCCTGGTCGACAGCGCGGAATTCTAAAGAGATCTTCTCTATCCCGCTCTGCGGGGACGAATACCGTACGCGCTGGGAAAAGACGCCATCCCTGGCGATCTCGTCCCCATCGCCGGGGCGCAGGAACCCTCCATCGTCCCACAGGGTGTCGGTGCCTGCCACAGTTGCCTGAGCGTAGCGCGTGAGCAGCACGAAACGCACATCCTCCACACCCTGTGGGTCGCTCACCAGCGCCTGCACAAGGTACCACTGGGAACGGTTGAATACCTCGGGGACCCTCAGTTCGAGGAGACGCGGGGCGTGGGCATCCGAACGGCTCGGTGACTCAGGGCTGCAGGCCAGCCCGACCCATAGGACACCGGCTGCCAGGGTTCCGTACCACCTCATCGTTCTTTCTCATACAAAAAGACCGGGCACTCAAACGCTTGGCACCCGGTCGCTGCTGCCAATCGCAAAGTCGCCCTCCGAGTCGTCGTCCGACCCCACACCCCTCCCGCAAGGTAATCATCCGCTGCACTGAACTGGAAAACTGTCACAAGGATAGACTCGAGGCGACCTCCCATTTAGTTTCGCTGCGCCGGGAAATGTAGCGAAACGACCCTGGAAAATCAAGCCCTTTTTCGCCCAGGGGTTACCCCCACGTGCAGACCGTCAAGGAGCGCAAGCAAAGCAGGCAAGTCATCGACGATGAGGTCCGCGCCCTGCAGGTACTGGTCGGGCAGTGTCGTCCGCAGGGCCACGCACTTCATACCCGCCTCTCGCGCTGCACGGATGCCTGACGGCGCGTTCTCCACCACCAAACAGTGCACAGGGTCCACGCCCACACGCCGGGCCGCAAGCAGATAAGGGTCCGGGTGTGGCTTCCCGCGGTGGGCGTCGCCCGCAGCCACAATAGCGTCGAACATGGCCACCAGCTCCGCCGGCAGCACCGCGTGCACATTGGCCCTCTCGGTACCGGTGACCAAGGCTACCTTCACGCGCCTGCTCTTGAGCTCCTCCACCAGCTCAACAGAGCCACGCGCTGCGGTGGCCCGGTGGAGCTCCCTAAAGCGCTCATTCTTGCGGCGGGCAATTTCTTCCGCCTGCTCTCGGGTCATAGGGACGCCCACGGCGTCTGCGATGATCTTTGCAATTTCCCCCGCCGGCCTCCCTTCGTTTTTCAAAACCATTTCCGGCACGAGCGTGATGCCCACCGTGGCGAGAACTTCTTTCCAGGCCCGCAGATGCCACGACATGGTGTCGCCGATGACGCCGTCAAAGTCAAACAGCACAGCGCGGATCACGACACCTCCTCCAAGCGGGCGGTAAAGTGGCGAAGCAGCGGCGCCTCGTACACCAGCCGCAGCCCCTT
>JAPDPR010000004.1:0-46135 GCA_034506335.1 candidate division KSB1 bacterium | reverse complement strand
AGATGCCACGACATGGTGTCGCCGATGACGCCGTCAAAGTCAAACAGCACAGCGCGGATCACGACACCTCCTCCAAGCGGGCGGTAAAGTGGCGAAGCAGCGGCGCCTCGTACACCAGCCGCAGCCCCTTGATGCTCTCGCGCATGCCGTAAAGGCGAATGAGAGCCTCGGCCACGTAGTTCATGTGCATCGTCGTATAGACCCGCCTGGGCACGGCCAGCCGCACCAACTCCAGGGGCGGATGACGTACCTCGCCCGTGACTGGGTCCTTCTCCGCAAACATCAGACTACCGATTTCCACCGCCCTGATGCCAAATTCCCGGTAGAGCGCGACTACCAAGGCCTGTCCGGGGAACTGCGCCGGCGGAATGTGCGGGAGAAATTCCCGGGCATTCACATACACCGCATGGCCACCCACCGGCTTGAGGATGGGCACCCCCGCCTTGTCCAAAAGATCGCCCAAATACCGTACCTGCCCAATGCGGAAGCGCAAGTAGTCTTCGTCCAACACCTCCTCCAACCCGCGCGCGATGGCCTCCAAGTCCCGCCCGGCCAGTCCACCGTAGGTAGTGAACCCCTCCACCAGAATGAGCAAGTTGGAGACCTTTTCGCACAGCTGGTCGTCGTTCATACACAAGAACCCGCCGATGTTGACCAGGCCGTCCTTCTTGGCGCTCATCGTACACCCGTCACCATACGAGAACATCTCCTGTGCGATCTGCATGACTGACTTGTCCCCATACCCTTCCTCACGTTCCTTGATGAAGTAGCAGTTCTCGGCAAAGCGACAGGCGTCGAAAAACAACGGAATGCCGTGCCGGCTCAGGAGTTCCTTCGTCTTGCGGATGTTCTCCATGGAAACCGGCTGCCCGCCGCCGCTGTTGTTGGTAACGGTAATCATACACAGCGGAATGTTCTCGGCACCGTAAGTCTGGATGACCTGCTGCAACTTGGCCAGGTCCATGTTCCCCTTGAAGGGGTGCTCGAGGTGCGGGTCGCGGCCCTCGTCGATAACCAGGTCCAAGGGAATTCCGCCGTTGTGGAGCACATTGGCGCGAGTCGTGTCAAAGTGATTGTTGTTGGGGACCACCTTGCCCTTGCTCACCGTGACCGAGAAAAGAAGATTTTCCGCCGAGCGGCCCTGGTGCGTGGGGATAATGTGTTTGAAGCCAAAGATTTTCCTTACTGTCTGCTCCAAGTGAAAGTAGTTGCGGCTCCCGGCGTAGGATTCATCCCCCAGCATCATGCCAGCCCACTGGTTGTCGCTCATGGCGGAAGTGCCACTGTCGGTGAGCAGGTCGATGAGGATGCTCTCTGCCGGCAGGTTGAACACGTTGAGACCGGCCTGTCGAAGCAACCGCTCCCGCTCTTCCCGTGTGGTGCGGCGTATGGGCTCGACGACTTTAATCTTGAACGGCTCGAACAGCTGTTCCATGCTCACTCCGCGTTTTGTTCTTCAGGGACGCAAGGGCTCGAAGGTGATAAAGTCTGCGTGGTGTACGATGATAGCCTCGGGGCTGCGATAGCCCCCGTCGCCTTCCTTCGCATGGACGGCGATGATGTGCACCACCTCATCGGGCAAGCCGTGCGCAGCCGCCAGCGCTGCCCCACTGAACGGGTGGCGGAGGAGTTTTCCACCGGCGCTCTTGACGAAAGCGCCGCCCTGGTCACGCCGAAACTCCAACAGCTTGCCCACGTCGTGCAGCAGCGCACCGGCTACCAAGACGTCCATGTTCAGCGTCAAGTGCCCTTGATAGTGCTCGCGCAACACTCTTGCCGTCTCAATGGCCACCCGGGTGACGGCCCGCACATGGGTAAGATAGCTGACCCTGCAATTGGGAATCAGCAGGGTAAAGGGCATTGTGGCCAGGTCCTGTACTGACCAGCCGCCGCGGCTGAGGGCATCTGCTATGACGGCTGCTACTTTTTCGCGCAAGAGGGAATCACTGATGGTGTTGATTTCTGGAAAACCGTCTTGCAGCTCCTCCACAAGTTCCATCGGACCAGTTCTCCACAGAGAATCATTCGGGTTTAGGCAGTGGCGGGTTTGCTTTCGCGCACAATCGCCACCATGTCCCGCACCGCCTGCGCCAATCCAACCAACAAGGCACGACAGATGATCGCATGCCCCACGTTCAGTTCCTCTAGGTGTGCGATCTTTGCCACCTCACGCACGTTTTGGTAGTTGAGACCTCCTGCGGCGCTGACGCCCAACCCCAGCTTTTGGGCCGCCAGTGCCGCGGCGCGCAACCTCTCCAACTGTTCGCCTTGAGAAGCAAGGTCGGGGGCCGACGCCAGCGCCGTGGTGCTCAGCTCCACATAGTCCACCCCCACTTGGGCAGCGGCTTTGACCTGCCGCAGCTCCGGCTCGATGCGGGCGGTGACCACGATGTTGCTGGCACGCACCGCTGCCACCAATTCCTCCACCAACTCTGCACCCGCGACAATGTCTAATCCCGCGCTGGGCGGGGCCCCCTGATGCATAGGTGGCAGCAGCGTCACCATGTCCGGCTGAATGGCGATGGCCCTTTTGGTCATCTCCTCATTGGCCGCTACACGCAGGTTGAAGTGGGTCGTGACCACCTCCTTGAGCATGGCAATGTCGTGTTCGGTCAGGTAACGGCGGTCTTCGCGCAAGGAGGCGACTATGCCATCTGCGCCCCCCACTTCCGCTTGCAAAGCCGCCGCCACCGGACTGGGTTCCTTGCCCCGCCGGTCTGCGCGCATCACCGCTACCAGATCCACATCTACCCCAAGTCTGAGCATTGCGCGTCCTCCCGCATTCTCTCCGGCCACTGGAGCGTCAGGACCCCGACAAGACGATTTGCTCACACATGGCTATGGGCGGCGCGGGCACCCCGAGGAGCTTGGACACAGGCACCACCCGGTACCCTTCCTGCGCGAGTTTGGGTATCTCCCGACGCAGGACCTCCAGCGTATTACGCCGGGCATGGCCAATGCCCAGCGCGCCGTTTCGCCGCTTGGCCAGCTGGGCAAGCTTCCACAGTTGACGCCGCACACTGGCTGTGTCGGGGTCCACGTCCAAAAAAGCCCCATTGGCTATGCACCGCACGCCCAGTCGCGAAGCGACCTCGGCCGCGACGCTCCCACTGTTGGTGCGGCTGTCGACGAAGTAGAGATTCTGCGCACGCAGCTCTTCCATCAAAATTCTCATTACGCGTTCGTCAGCGGTGGCTCGCGAGCCCTGGTGGTTGTTCAAACCACGCGCGTGTGGCACGCTGGCGATGCCCAGCCGCACCCGCGACCGGATCTCTTCATCGGCAAAGGCCACAAACAACGTGTATCCTCGGTCCTCGACCTGCTCATGCAATGCCTCCATGGGCATGTGCACCATCACTTCCTTCCCACCTGCAGCGGCAAGTTCGGCCACCTCTTTGGAAAACGGCAAACCTGGAATGACCGACACCGTGATGTCGCAAGGAAGGCTAAGAAAGTCTCTGGTGACCTCTCCGGTTGAGTAGCCAAAGTCGTCAATGACAAGGGCAATGTAAGGGCCTGGTGAGCCGGCGGGTAACACCGGCTTGAGGTGGCAGCGGAGCAGTACGCGGCCTTTCGTCCTGAAGACCAGCCGCACGGAATGGTCGCCCGGCTGCTCTTCGGCGCGGTCTGCATCCACCCCCAATCGCTGAGCAGCGCTTGCCATCTCGGTGGCAAGCTGTGCCGCCGACCTGCCCTCAGGTACCGGAAAAACGAGCCACTGGCCCTCCTCTGTAATCGCTTCCCGCTCAATGCCGTGACCCGCAGCCAGGCGCAGGATGGTGGTCTGGAGGGATTCCTTCGTAGCCAGCGGCGCCCTCGCCCCTGTCGTTGCCCGTCGCAGGGAGCGCACCGCCAGCAGGACAAAGAACACCACCCCCAGCATCACAAGGAACTGCGCTCTTCGGCGCCACCGTCCTTTTTTCCGCCGTAGGCCACGACTGCCCATCGCCCGCCCCTCCTCTTCGACCCTACTTTCCAAACACTGCTTTGAACGTGCTCCAAGAGGGCGCCTGCGCCGTGCCGGTGTCGTGCCAGCGCCAGATGTACCAGTAGCCGTTCTGCTGGTCAAGAAACAGCCTGAACTCCGCCTGCCCCCGTGCCTGCCGCGGGTAGGACGGATCGCGCAGCGTGTGGTGGGCCGTCAGGACATAGTTCTGCACGATTACCGCCGAGTCCGGGAAGGAATTCTCCGAAACCAATTCCAGCTCCAACTTGTGCAGCGAATCATCCGGCACCACCGCAAAAAGTTGGCGTAGATAGTTTTCTTCATGCGCAATCCCCCAGCGGTCGAAGAACCCGGGGTTCAGGGAGGCGACACCCTGGTCAGGGATAAAGGTGAACGAAGGTCGGTCTGGAGTCCCACTGCTCAGGCAGCGGAGGTAATTGTCCACGCTCTTTCCCGCAATCGCATTGCGCAGGTTGGCCAAGACCAAGGTGGGAGAGGAGGGGGGAATCCACGGCGTACGGCCCCCGATGGGTGGCTCGGCTTCACGGGTGGCAAAGGGGTTCTTGCACTGCGCCACCAGCAGCGCAATGCTCACTGCCGCTGTCCCGAGACTTCTGCGACATCCTTTGTGTGTCACCGCCCTCCGCTGCGCCTCTGCTTTGGCAACTCCAACCCATCTCTCACGACGCGACGACCAGAGCAGGTGCTCCAGGTACCCGTGACAACCCCACAGGAGCCCGAGCTACCACCCTGACGAATATAACAGAATTCGCCCATTTTTGCAAGGGTTAAGTAGCCATCTGGCCGGGAGCCCTCGTCACACTTTCACTCTGGTCTGTGCCGGACTGCCCCCACCAGGTCTGAGCTCATAGGTAGTAACCCATTAGACGGTTTTCCGCGACCCCCAGAGAAGGGGCTAGGGGGAGCGGTTGCGTGCGGCCCCCCGCATGTCGCCGCACAAGGCGATGGCCTCGCTTGCCCTCCAGCTGCACGGTGGCCCCGCTTGAAGAGAGCAGCGAATTCTGAGCCATGGCGGAAACGAGCAGCAGCGTCGATGCTCAAGACCCAGGACCTTGACATCCGCGAGCGACAGTGAAATGCTGGTACCTGAAGAGCACAAGAGTCGGCCAAAAGGGGCCTTTCCCTTCAGCGGACATGTGAGTCACCAGGGCCACCTCGGCCTGGTCAAGCCGTTGGAGCAGCGCCTAGGACAGCCACTGTCCCGCGCGCGGCGATATGCTTGCTGCGTAGGTTACCCCTATCATCACGAACAGGCGACAAAAAGCATCTCAAGTGAAAAGCCCTGCCAGGAGAACCATTCCCTGATGCGTCGGGAGTAGCCAGGCACTGGGCAGGTGCCGTTGGGTCGATAATCGGAGCAGCATTTTTCCCTCTACTCGACTAAAATCACTTCCTGGACTCTCGGGTGGCCGTACTGAGCTCCGCCCGTCTTGACGCGCAGGTTAGGCAAGATGGCGATTTCTCCCTGACTGTGGGTATGCCCGCATAGGACTGTCGCGGTACACTCCGGATGCATCTGCATGACACGCAGGATCACATCTCCGACCGCTTTACACGTGAAGTGGGGGAGAAACTCATCATCGGAAATGCCTCCTTGGTGCCAACACGCGTCTCTGAAAGGCGGAACATGAGTGAGTATGAGCAGGTTGCGGAAGCGTTCCAGTGCGAGCGGTAACCATCGCTGAAAGTGACTCGCCGCCTCATCGCCGAGTGCGCTCAGGTGTTTAAAACGTGATTCAGTGGATAGGTTCTTCAGCTCGTCAATAACGAAATAGTCATTGAGCAAGACTTGGGAATTGGCGCCATTCCCTAGTCGCCCATCGGCCCACGAGCCGTGCCCGATAAGTCCTGTATTGGCTGTGAGCTCTACAATCCCCTCCCACGCCAACCAGCGGAGCCACTTCGTTGTTTTGGTCAGTCTTTCTGCGACCTTTCGCATTTGTCGAATTGACCCCCAATAGAAGTCGTGGTTGCCCAACACAAAATAGATAGGGATTCGTAGTCGCTCTTGCAGTCGGAGAATGTCCCGCTCAAAGGAGGGGGCTACGCTGATATCTCCCCCAATCAGAACCAAGTCCGGGGATGCAGCGACTATGCTCTCGCTGAACGCGTCAAATTCACGAGCGCAGTCCAAGAATTCCAAGTGGATGTCTGTCAGCCAAACAACGCGTTTCACAAGACGATACCGAAGGTTACGGCCTAAGACGCCTGTTGGTATAGCTGCCTGCCCGCGCTCCGCGTCGGGTGCAGGACTCGGCCTGGCTATTCCCTGAGCTCGCGCTTCTTAACAAATGCGGCTACCTTGCCGCACCACGCTAGCAGTGGGTCCATGTCATCCTGTAGGAGCTGATGGTCGATGTCATACCTCAATTCTCGTCCTGCCGGGCGGAACCATATGCTCGGCATCGCTCCAGAGCGCATTCACGATATCCTCAGGCACAGTTGACTTAGGTAAGATCCCTCCCGGAGCTATGTAGCCGGACCGCTTGAAGACAGAACCCTGCGGAGTGCCAAAGCAAAGGGCGACCTGCTCCCCGCTGACCTCAACGTGGAGCGAGAACCTGTGCCCCAGCGAAGTATGAGAACTTGCTCCTGGGCGTGATTTCTTGTGCCATGGGGCCTACACCTGGAGGAAGGGCGTGCTCAGGAAGCGTTCCCCAATATTCGACAGGTGATACCTTTATCGCCTTGACAAGACCTAAAGGCGGGTGCGAGCGATGTAACCACACGGCCAAGCGCCACGACCCTGTGCCTCAACTTTGATATAATACAACTGCTTGCCTAAAAATCACCCCGCGGTACAAACTCGAAAACCCAAGCAGTTGTATCCACCACTCCCATTGCGCCACCGCGACGCGGCAGCCTCAGAGCGTGTGGGTTATTCATCCCCACACACAAGGTGTCGCCAATACGGAATGGCTTTGGAGGATACTCATAGTGGCCGTAGAACGCGTACCTGGGTCTGAGATACTCAATAATTAGGGTCACCTCTTCTGCCCCAGTGTCAGCCACATACGCGAGTCCGTAACCCCTGGGCGCTTCGTGGAAGAGGAGAATGTCAACCGTCCCCGGCTTCAGGCTCAGCAAGCAATCACATTCCTCATCCGTGAAATACTTGCGTCCCATATCGTACCACTTCGTTTTCTTACCATGGTAGACAATGCCACCCAACCCCCCAACACGCACGATTTCTTTTTCATGCTCAATGGTCTGCACGCTCGAATATAGATGCCATATCATTTTGTGATAATCTACAGGCCCATCTCTAACAGCCAGAAGAAAATCAAAGTCTTCGTGGTTGCCGCGCACAAAGAGGGTCCGGTGAGAGGCCTGCTTCTGCCCACTGATGTAGTCTGCGCAGCCAAGTTCGGTTGGGTCTTTGTCCGCGTATCGCTTTGTTGCCTTGTCTAAAGGGCGTCCTGGCTGAAATACACCCATATCGCCCACCTGCAAAACCGCCGCGATCTCCTTTTCATGTTTCCGCTCCCACCTTCTCACGTATTCGTACATCGCATCCAAGTTGCCATGGACATCACCAAACACTGCGAGATACAACTCTCTCACCTCCGAGTTGTCTTAGGTTTGGTTTTCCCCACTTTGCTGCGCGTATCAACACGAGGCGCGGAAGACCACCTTATCTCTGAAGGGTGTTCTTGGACCTGCAGCACGCCTCTCCCAGACGAGGCACAGCATTGACCCGGAAAAAAGCTACGCCCACGCCACAACACCTTGATGCCACAGGCGTTAGTCCTCGTCGGCATCTTCTCCGAAGGCTGCCAGAAGCTTATCCATTTCGTCGAGCACCAGGTCGTAGACGCTGTTCATCTGCTCCACGTTGTCTTCCCCCACCGTTGCGGTGAGTGTCCAATTACCGCTTTCCCTGAACACTCCGGACGCCAGCAGCCGCTTGCGAAGAGAACCTGGTGCCTCTCCCGCCCGAAACGCCTGGTCGAAATAGAAGCTAAAAGAACCGTGGGGGAAACAGAGCAAGAAAGTTGCTCTCCTCTCGGGCAAGCGGGCACGAACCGAGAACCCGACGGTGCCCCAATAAACGACGTGCCCTCTCTGTTCAGCCAACTTTAGCACCCTCTCGAAGAAGGCCCTGACTGCTGGCGATTCACACGTGTTCATGAACTCCTCCGGGGTAGTTGGCCGTCGCGGGGACCGCGAAGCTTCTTTGCGGCTTCGGGCGCTTTCTGTCAAGCCGATCACGCGCGGCGCGAGGATTGTCTGCCCCTCGGCGCCGCTTTCCCGAAACTGTTTGACCTCCACCGCAAGCACCTCTACCCGAGTCATCTCTTCGTTCAAGAACTCAACCAGCCGTCGTAGTTCCTTCGGCGTACTATCTGAGACAAACACCAAACGCACCCGATGCTCCCGGAGATTGGCCGCTACGGTCTCCCAATACTCCTCCACATCCCCCTCTTCCTCGCCAAGGAGATGGAAAACCTCCTCATCGAGAGACCGCCCTTGCGCTTTAGCCGTCTCAGCAGCCATTTGACGCAGGCGATCAATGGTCCAATACTCGGTGCCGTGCGCCGCGTAGTCAAGCATTTGGGCAACAACTTCCCGCCGGGCTCGGGTGTCTGAGGCTCGTTTGCATTCTACGAACGTGGGAATTCCGTGCTGGTCAAGAAACAGGAGGTCGAGGCTCCAGCGCCCACCTTCCTCCATATCCCCGGGCACGCCTATCTCCCGTGCCACCAGAAGCCAGCGGCGGGGATTCTCTGGATCAATCTGATCTCCGGGCAGGAGGTCCGGGTACATTGCCAGGAACTCCTGAAGGGTACCTTCACGCACGTATCCCGTCTCCTCAAGTACGGAGAGGCTGTCCCTATCTCGACCGAGCAGAAACAGCTTGGACTTGTACATAGCAGCTCCCTCGTAACACCGCGCCTAAGGCAAATATGCCCACCATCTACTTGCTCGCCCAAGGCGGGGACGAGCATCCCCCGCCTGAAACTCCATTAGGTACCGAATCTCAGGGACGCCCTAACCCGCTGTTCCTGGAAATCTCCAGGAGGAGCGCCTCCACCTCCTCGCGCGTTAGGACGACGTAGTGCCCTGGCGGCCTCCACGCGCAGACCACCTGACAGTGCGCCTTTCAGCACCTGGTGGCAAATGAAGAACAGGGCGCAGAGAGCTTGCTTCTCGGGGGAGCCGCCCGCTCCTTCCCCCACGGCCCGCTGGGTCAAGAACGCGTTGATCTCGACCTGCCCCATCTCTGCCTGGTGCGTCCTGTTTTGGGAGGGAACGAAATGCTTCGGGGAGGTAGAATACGCCCTGTCTGTGCTGAGGCTGTCGTAGCCAGTGCGGAGTACAAGGCACGCCTCGCTGACGTGACCACGTCCGTCTCTATCTGAACACCCCCCCGTGGTTCCCCTGCAGGGTCACTAACTCCCTGCTCCGTGGCGAATATAACCAAAAGATGAAGCACTATCAATAGAAAAGTTCCAATCCCCCCGAAGCCGCCGCCTCGCCCATCCTTTCTGTGCGACAAGCGCGTAAAGCTCTCGCACTTGTCTGCAATTCCTTGGCTCGTAGCGGCACAACACAAAAGGGGCTGGCGCATAGGCAACCAGCCCCGTGGTAACCCCAACCGCTACGCGTTACCGGTAGGTGACGATCAGCCCCGCGTTGAACGTACGCGGGAGCCCGAAAAAGACCTCCGCATCATCGGCAGTGTGGTTCTTGTTCCAGGCGTTATAGGCACTATTGTCGGTGGCGTCCTGGATGTATTCGGTATCCAGCACGTTGAACACGTGGGCGAAAAGCTGCAGCCCCACACCACCAAACCGGAACGGGAGATCGTAGGTCAGGTGGAAGTCGAGCACACCAGCATTTGGTACTCGCCAGCTCTGCGCTCGGTCGTTGGGATTAGTCCGGCTCAGCGGGTCCCAATCGGCGTAGTGCCGCATGTAGTACCGATACACCGCCTGCGCCTGTAGCCCGCGCACGGGGAAGAGCGACCCCACCAACGCAAACTGCGTCTGCGGGGCGTCACCCACCTTGAGGTCCTTCACGTAAAAGTTGTAATGGACATCCTGCGCGCCGCCTGTGGCGTAATCCTTGTACACACCGGAGACATCGTTGAGGTACTTCCAGTCACCAATGGAAGCCGAACCCTCCAACCGAAAGAGTTGGATGGGCTGGAAAGAGGCCTCCAACTCCACGCCCCGATGGCGGAGGTCAATGCCCTGAATGAAGATGATGCCTTCCGTGCCGTCAGGATTGGTAACCTCGCGAGGCACCGAGCGGTCCATCCAGGTGGTGTGGTACAGATTGCCGCGCACCACCAACCGGCCGTCCATGCCCACGTAGTTGACGCCCGCCTCGACCGAGGTGAACTTTTCATTCTTGGGATCGGTGGCCTTGGTGCCGGTGCGGTCATTGATCACGTTGTCGAAAATGGGGACCTTTTCCACATAGCCGGCGTTGGCAAAGGCATCGATCTGCCGTGTGAAACGGTAGCTGGCGCCGCCTTTCACTTGGTAGCCGGAGATCCAGTCGGTGTTCGCTTTCAGCTCACCACCGGTAGCAGGATCCTTGCGGAAATGGTTGGTGTAGCTGTACTTGATCGTAGAGTAACCGCCCATGCCATAAGCGGTCACTGGGCCCTGCGCATATTCGGCCTGGCCGAATACACCCGCCCAGTCGACGGTGTTGGTGAAATCATAATCGATCTTGTCGCCCAGCTTCCGCTGCTTCTGGGCGTCGGTCCAAAAGTCAGAATGGCTGGCATAGAAGTACTCGCCGCCTAACAGGTCCCGTACCTCGCGATAGTGCTTGATCTCGGCGGTGCGCCAGTCTACGCCGGCAGTCAGCTTGACCGGAGTAGTCAATTGATAGGTGGCCTTGGCAATGGCACCGACGGTCCACTGCGTGTTCACGCTGTTGCGCAGAATGCCTTTAGAGCCGGTGGCGCTTGCTTTGTTGGCAGCAATAGTGGCGTCCCAGTCAGGCGTGCGGGTCGGGGTCGTAGTATTCCACTTGATCGAGCCATAGGTACCGGTGCCCCCTCCTTTGCCTCCCGAATAGTAGACCGTGCTGAGCAGACCCAGCTTCTCGGTGAGTTGCGAGTACCAGTTCAAGTTCACCAGCGGCTTGTGGTAGTAGTTTTCGCGCTCATTGATAAAGTTCGGGTTGTAGCGCTCGTGCGTTTTCCCGTTCCAGTACTGCAAACCGGTGTAGGAGGAGCTGACCGGGCCCCAGTTCTGGTTGTACTTGCGCCCCTGTGGGGCCTGGAAGTACTTGGTGAGGGCCGCCTGTTCGTAGTCGTCCAACTTCTTGGCAAACTCGGCGCTGTAGACGCCGATGTTCTGGCGGAAGCTGTTCTGGCCGTGCCGCTGCGGAGCGCCCAACGCATACAGCTCCAGCCTGTTGTTCGGGTTGATCTGCCAGCTGGCGCCGAAGTAGTAGGCCCACGCATCTGTCCAGGTCTTGTCGACGACCCCGTCGCCCACCTTGCGCACGACCCCGGCGCTGAAGGCATATTTGCCCGCGATCAGGCCGCTATTGCCAATGAGGGTGGACTTCAAGAAGCCGTCATTGCCGACTTCCTGTTTGAATTTCAGGCCCAACTCGGTGGCGGTCGGATCGGTGATAATGTTCATAGTCCCGCCAATGGAGGGGGTGGCTAGATTGACAGCACTAAGTCCACGCTGTATCTGGATGGAAGAGGTGGCGTCGGCGACGCCATCCCAGTTGGACCAGTACAGCCAGGCGTTCTCCATGTCGTTGACCGGCACGCCGTTGATCATGATAGCCACGTTGCGCTGGTTAAAGCCGCGAACGTTGACCCGCGCATCACCGGCGCCGCCGCCCTGCATCGTGGCGTACACGCTGGGGGTAGTGTTCAGCACCAGAGGGATATCTTGCGAGCCAAGACGGGCCTCCATCTCCTCCTTGCGCACGTCGGTGAACGCAACAGGCGTCTCGCGGATCTTGGCGCGGTCCGCAAGCACCGTGATCGTTGCTCCGGAAATGATCTCCGGCTCCAACTGCACATCCACCCTAGTGCTCACACCCGCCCTGACCTCAACCGGCACAAAGGCGGTGCGGTAGCCGATGTAGCTGACTCTGAGCTGGTAGGTGCCCAACGGCGCCTTTGGGATCACATACTCGCCTGCCAGGTTCGTGGCCGCACCGATGGTGGTGCCTTGCAACACCACATTAGCTGCAGGCAATGCCGCACCGGTGCGCATGTCAGTCACTTTGCCCACCACCTTGCCGCTCTGTGCCCACACCAGTCCTGGCACACCCGCGACCAGCAGGGCAATAAGAACGACAACACTCTTTCTCATACGCTCCCTCCGAATCTTGTCCTTTCCTTCTGGCTGCGCAGCAGCACTTCGGCCAGTTCATTTCGCTCACTACGCCCCCTTCCCAGAGGCACACTCGCATACGACTGGCGTCCGTTAGCCAGCCCTTCGGCCTCTGTCCCCCGACAAGACCGGAACACCGCCTCCTCATTTGGCTGTGGATGGCAGCTCCCATTCTCCATCCGCCGGCCTTGCCCTGTTGCAATTGTCAAAGAACAGAACTGACTTCTGTCCTGCCGCACACAGGCCCACACCTTGGCGCCCGCAGGGATGGCCGCTCCCTCATCGGGCGCGAGCAAATATACGGATTCTCAGACAAGGAGTCAAGACCAAAGTTGCGTCCATATAGACGTCAGAGGGAAAAAAGGCCACCACATATGGAGGCACCCGCATTGTGTGTCGGGACGCGTAGGAGAGTTCTTCAGGGTTGCTCAACCGGAAGGTCCGCTTCCGAAACGGAAAAGCGATAGCGCTTGATGCTGTGGGTGCCAGCATCGGCGACATAGACCACGTTGTCCGCGGACACATAAATCCCCCTTGGCCTGGCAAATTGCTCTTGCCCTAACCCGCTCTTGCCCAGAGAAGCGGGATGACCGGCTCTTGAGCCCTTGTTGAAGAACTTGAAAACCCTGCCTGCTTCGGTATCCGCGACAAAGATGGCCCCGTCTGGGTCAAGCGCCACATCGCAGGGACCGGCAAAGCGGTTGAGGTCCATAATGGGGTGCTGATAAAGGGTATAGGCGGAAGAGTAGAAATCCCCTTGCTTTTTCAACTTTTGCACAAGAAAGTTGCCGCCCAGCTGGGTGAAGTAGATGTTTCCCTCGCCGTCCACTGTAAGGCCACGCGGGTTGTCTACCGTCCCCGCACCCGAGCCATAAGTGGCCACCTCGCCATCGTACACCCCCTTGAACGTGGGGTGCACACGGCCGTTGCGCAGCCGTACCCTGCCGCTCACAACGATGCGCAGCCTAAGGATGCGGTTGTTCCCCTTGTCCGTGAGAAAGACGGTGTTACTGGAGACCGGGCCAAAGGCAACACCCTGGAAACTGGTCTTTCGCCCCTCATCCACATAAAAAGGGTGCACGCGCAGGACTGAGTCGATGGAGGCCTGGTTAGCCGAAAAAGGGCCCGAGGGGGAGGCGATGGAGTCCACTCCCTCCTGATGCAAGTACTGATTCCACACCCACACAACCTTGCCACCGTTGACGATCAGCAGGTTCAATTTCTGGTCGATATCGATTCCTAACGGGCCAGGAACTGGGCCGATTTGGTCCAGGCCATGCTCCCTGGCGACGCGGCCTGCTCCGCTCAGAACGAAGACCCGGTCGTTAGCGCTGTCGGCGACAAAGATGTACCCGTCCTCGCCGATGACCAGGTCGGTGGGTACCATCGCCTGCGTTGGGAGATATCCCAAGGTGGTCGCATCCCACTCCGGGCTCAGGGGAATGTAGGAGGTATCGCTGGCGCCGAAAGAGCGAGCCACGGTGGCCACCGCAGGCAAGGGAAGCTTTCGCCCGCAGCCGGCCGCTGCCATTAGCGCCAGGGCCATCACAACCAATGCGCTCCTCTTCACCTCGTGCTCCTCAGAAGGCAAAGTTCAGGGTGAATTGGTGCGTCGCCCCGAGGTGGGCAAAGTCTTTGAACGCATAATCCAACACCACGTGCGCCCCGCCTGCTGGCAGCACCAGTCCAGCACCGAGGGTCAGCCGTTCCTCATCAAAATTGATCCGGTAACCTCCACGCAGGTGGAGTCGCTGCAGAAGTGCCACCTCCAAACCTACCACTGCGTTCTCCACATTGTCCATCGGATGGTTGACCTGCAGCGCTGCCGTCACACTGTAGAGGTCCGACTGGTACAAGTCCCCTGCCACTCCTACGCGAAACGTCGTCGGAGGGGCAAAGGCTTCGTAGGGCTGTTCGACCAGCTCCCCCTGCGCATCCTTTTTCAGGAATGATCCCCGCGCCTGGAGGTCGGGACCAAAGTTCACCAAGCTCACCGCAAACCGCACCTGGCGATACCCCGTCCAGTAGAAAGTGCCCAAGTCGATCATCCACCCCCCCATGCGCACGTCGGCCAGCACTTCGTCCACATATTTGACCGACACGCCAAAAGAGAAGCGGTTGGTCATGCGCCGCGCGTAAGTAAAGGCAGCGAAGCTGTCTTGAAAGCGAAAGTACTCGCCGGTGCCGGTTGGGTAGTACTCGTCGGTCACCTCCATGTCCGCCATGTGGAGCATGCCCATGCTAATGCCCAAGGTGCCAACGCGGGGGAGGTGGTGCACATAGCCAAGAAAGTCGTACTGGATGTCCGCCGGCCAAGTCAAGTGGCTCAAGGAGAGACTGTTGTGGGCCAGTTGTGCTGCCCCGGCAGGGTTCCAATACAACACCGTTGCATCGCTGGCCAACGCTGTGCCTGCACCGCTCATGGCCACCGCATGAGCTCCCACCTCGATCTTAAGGAACGTAGCCGAGGCGGTACCAATGCGCTGTCCCCCCAACAGTGGAAATATTGCCTGCGCGCGCGCCCCAACACTCCAGCAGAGCAGGGCAAAGAAGCCCAACAACCCTGCGGAGCGCCGTAGCAAGCTATTCGTGAACATGGTCTACCCCAGGCCAGAGTTCAGAACCGTACCCCGACGCCCCAGCGCACCGTGCGCGGCCAACGAAACTTCGAGGGGTCATATATGGGGTTCGGACTCGGGTTGATGTCGCGCGTGTAGCTTTTGGTCAGAATATCCCCGGGCCGGTATTCCCGTCCGGTGTACGGGTTGATGATGCGCGGAATCCGCGCGTTGAATGCATTTTCTATCTCCACCTGCAGGTTTATCTCCACCCCCTTGAGCCGATAGTACTTGTACGCTCGCACGTCGAGCTGGTGCCAGGTCGGAGCGAGGTTTGCGTACGGATGGGCAGTGTCATAGATCTCGCGCTCGATATCGATGAGACGGGTGTAGCGCTTGCCCGATTCCATCTCCCAGTGCGAGTTGATTCCCCACTTCTCCGGCAGTCGCCACCCGAACAGGCGGAACCCCTGCTTCTCGCCCACGTGCACGTTGAGGTCCAGGGTCAACCGGAAGGGTCGGTCCCACTCCAAGAAATTCTCACGCAGTGGCTTTTCCGCCAACCTTCCTGCTTCCACCAGGAGATTGTCGCTGGGCTTGGAGCTTTTCCCCTTGCTCACCGCATAGGTAAAATTCAGCGTGCCGGTCAAGTAGCGCGCATACCTCTGCCGCACCCACAGCTCTATGCCTTTCGAGCGCGCGTAGTCCATGTTGAAATACATGAGGTAGCTGATGTTGCCCAGACGTGGGTTCTCCATCTGCACGCGCTCTGCCGTGGGGTAGTCGAACATGTCCTTGTAGTAGGCCTTGAACTCCGCCACCAGGTTTTCCGTGAACTTGTGCTTGATGCCCAGCTCGTAGGCCACTGTGGTGGTCGGATTTAGGTTGGGATTGCCAAAGAGCTGGTAGGTAGCCGGGGAAGTTGACTTGAGCTTGGCATAGACGTACTGCCCCTGCGGTCGCTGGGAAAAGTGCCCGTAGTGGAAATAGAGCACGTCCCGGTCGGTGACCGGATGCGAGATGCCCACCCGCGGGCTGAGGTGACCTTTACCCCGCATGCCCAGGAACTCGAAGGTATCCTCATAGAATCTCTTCCGAGCAGCGGCCGAGATGATCACCGTTTCAGGGTCATCGATCGCATCCTGAACGAACTTGCCAGGGAACCAGTAATCGTAGCGCAGCCCCACGTTGACGATCATCCCTTCGTAGGTAATACGGTCTTGCAGGTAAAACGCTCCGGCGGTGGAGTAGACCCGATAGATGTCATAGCTCCGTCCGTAGCCGCTCTCACTGCGCACCCACGGGTCCACGATGTCCACCACTTGCATGGTGGTATAGCCCACCTCGAAGCCGCCTTTCACCTGATGTTTAGGATCAACCTGGCTGGTCAGGTCGCCCTTCACCGTCCAGGTGTCGCTGAAGTAGTCGAACCACTGGCCATAGTCACCGTGGTCGTAGAATCCGTCGCCACGGCGGATCACGATGTCGCCGGTAGAGCTTGGCACATACCGCACCGGCTCCAGGTCCAGCTGTTCCACGTACTGGGACCAGTGCTTGTTCTGCACCGCGCTGTGCGTTGAAGTGAAAAAGTTCCCTACCGTGAGCTCATAGAAGGTGCGCGAGGACAAGGTGTGCATCCACGAAGCATTTGCCAGGATGCTCTCGGAAGTAAACGTGGGATAGTGGTCCAAGTGCTTGCTGAACTCGTACGGGAAGTAGCGCCGTGAGATCACATATCGCCGGAAGAACCCCTGGTTAATGTTCAGGGAACGGTCGTAGGAGAACGAAAGCCTCTGATTCGGGTTGACCTTCCAGGAAAGCTTGCCCAATAGGTGCCAGTCATTCTCTTGTCGCGGCGCAAAGATTCTCAGCCCGGATCGACTTGGGTAGAGGCGCGAAGCGGTGGGCAGGTAGGTGTCCGAAACGTTGCCATAGCCTGACAGGAAGAAGCTCAGGTTGCCGGGCAGGCGGATGCCCAGGGCAGGAAGCACGCGCGCGGTGAGCGGCTCCGGCCCGCCAAGGTTGAATTCCACCACCTGCGTGTTGTAGCTGGTAAACAGCCCAAGGCTCGGCCGGTCACTCTTGACAGTGAGTCCGCCTCCGTACCTCTCGCCACCCTCCTTGGTCACCACATCTATCACCCCGGACATCGCCTGGCCGTACTCTGCGTTGAAGCCGCCAGTGATGACCTTGAGCTCTTTGATCGCGTCAGCATTAACGTAGAGGGTATTGCCATAGCCCGAAAGTGGGTCCTTGATGGAGATCCCGTCCACAATGTACAGGCTCTCGTCGGCGCGCCCACCACGAATGTGGATTTCGTTGTCAGCCCTCACCACGCCCGCTTGCTGGGTGACGATGTCCTGCACGTTTTCCACGATGCGGTGCCGGATGTCGTCGGCGCTAAAGTGCACCTCCGACGCGGTGAGGTCCACTTGCAAAAGCGGGCGCTCGCCAATGACGACCACCTCCTGGCCGAAGGCCAGCACCGACTGCTCAAGCTCGAAGTTGAGTACCACCTGTTGCCCGGCGCTCACCTTGACGCCTGTGTGGAGTTGGATCTTATACCCGATCATCGACGCCTCGATGTCGTACTGGCCGGGGCTCACACGCTCGATCAGGTAACGGCCTTTTTCGTCGGTGGCAGCGCCCATGTACGTGCCCTTGATCACCACATTGACCCCGGGCAGCGGCTGGCGCGTCTGCCGGTCCAACACCGTGCCTGTGATGGAACCCTTGGTGCGCGGCTGGGCCATCAGGATCGCCGACCAGACCAACATCAACAGCGTTGTCGGCCATTGAGCCTTCATATGCCGAACTCTTCCCGCAAGATGTAGCGGAGCACCTCCTCCGCGTTCCCAAAACCGTCGCAGTAATTGAAGGGCAACGAGAAGTAGATGCACCTGCCTTGGCCCAAGATGTACCGAATCCCCACCACCGGCGAGCCCTTGTACGGCACTGCCACGGCAGCCGTAGAATCCGGCTCCATGCGATAGACCACTTGCGCCTGCGGGCCTGGCACGAGCGCAGAGACGCGATTGCCGATCAGCTTGCCCACTTTCAGGGTCAGCGCCGAGTCCCGCTCGCTATTGGTAAACGAGGCGATGACCCGCACGCCTGCCAGCAGTCGCCCCCCAGGATTAAGCCGGAAGACCGAATCGATGTCGGTAAAGGTCCAGGCCGTGTCCGGCACCTCCTCATTGCCATTGGTGATGAACACCTTTCCCCCGGCCGCGATGTACTGGGTCAGACTGAGGCCAGCCTGGGCCAAATTAGGACGCCCCAAATGAGAGAACCAGATCACGGCTTTGAAGTAGCTCAAGTTGGCCTTGATATCGGCTGTGGCGTAAGGGAGGCTGTTCTGGGGATTGATCACGGGGGTGCGCCAAGTGCCGATTTCCCACACGCTGTAGCCACCCTCGCCCACGATGTTGCGCAAAAGCTGCTCATAGTAGCCCTGCACCTGGTAGGTACTCTGGTCCTGGGCAAAGTCGTTCACCAGCAGCACATCACCGCGGGGTTCTTTGACCACCCAGAAGTTCGGTGTCTGCGGGTCGGTTGGGTCTGGGAAGGAGATCACCTTGCTCTGTGCGCCGGCAATGTCCTCCGCCCGCGCAAAGAAACGATGGCTGCCAGGAGTGAGGCCGGTGAGGGTCACGCTCCGCGCGGATCCTGGGAGCTCCTGCCAATTGGATGTGTCATCCAGGGCATAGAGAATCTTGACGATCGTCTCGTCCCCGTCCGGGTCACGCGCATCCCACATGAAGGTGCGCGTGGGGAAAGTGTACGCGGTCACGTTGGGGTTGCCAGGCGGCGCTGGTGGGTTGCTGCGGTAGCGGAATGCGATCTCCGGCGGAGAGTTGTACACCGGAAAGGTCATCGTCGCCGGCGTGGGGTCCACCGCGCTGTCGTCATCCACTGCCCACACGCGGAAGGTGAAGCTGGCAAAACGCGCGCGGATGGGAAGGTAAAAGGTGTCGTACTCTGCGGTAGTCCACTGCCGCTCCGGCTGGTAGTCCCACTGGATGTAGTAACCCATCACCTCCCCGTCTCGGTCTTCGCCCCACCAGTGCAGAACCTGCCTGCTGGCGGTGGTGTCCAGACCGATGATGGTAGTATCCGGCCCAGAAGGCCCGGGAAGCACCACTGTGTCCGGCTTGACGGCCAGGAAGAGGAACGTCTCCGGCGGCAGGTTGCTTAGACGACGCCCCTCGCGCGCCTTATGGAAAGGGTTCTGGTCGCATGTCGAAAGGGCAACCATGGCCGCAACCATCGACAAGGCTACGGCCAACCGCGCGAACTGCTTGCCCAATGGTCGTATGTGGTTAAGCCACCTCACCGTCCGGAACTACCTCGTGCTCAAGTCTGCGGGCTCGAATTCACCGCACCAGCACCATCTTGCGTGCGGCGATAAAGTCGCCAGCCATGATGCGGTAAATATAGACCCCGGCCGGCACGGCACGGCCGAACTCGTCAGTCCCATCCCACGGCACTACGTGCCGACCCGCTGGCAGGGTCTCATCCATCACAGTCTTCACCTTCTGCCCTAACAGATTGTACACCACCACCTTTGCGCGCTGGGACGACGGCAGCTCGAAGTAGATCTTTGTCCCGGGGTTGAAAGGATTAGGAAAGTTCTGCTCCAGCTTGTACGTGAACACCGGCGGCACGAACCCCGGGTCCACGCCCACGAGCTGGCCAAAATCTTTCTGGTCGCGCACCTCGATCTTGTAGGTGCCAAAGCTGTACAGGAACACACCCTGGATGCGATCTACTTTCTGCCCCGGGCGAATGGTGTCGCCAAAGGCCACCAGGTAGCCACCGCTCTGGTTGACATAAAAGAGGTTGTTGGGGTCTTGGTCCCGTGCTAACATAAAGTCGCCATCCACCAGGCAGGGGCCACTGCCGTCATCGAAGGTGACGTCATAGCGGTTCACACTGATCAAAGTCGCGTTTCTTATGCGCACCAGCACCCCCTCATATGCCTCGGCCTCCAGACCGGTAGTGGTCAACGTACCTGTGGCTACATCCAGCGGGTTGATAGTATAACCTGAGCCACCCAACTCGTAGGCATCGGCCAAGAGCACCGTGTTATTGTCCCACTTGTAGTGCCAGTCGGGGTTGTAGTCAGTCACCTTGCCCGTCACCGCGACCATGTCGCCCCGGCTGAGGGTGTTGGGAAGCCCACACACGAGGATGCCACTCCACGGGCCCTCAGCATCCTGCAATGCATAGGCCTTGAACACGCGATTGGCTGAACTATCGGTAGTAATCACCCCCGCAAGCGAGACAGTGTACCCGTCAAACGGCGAGTCAGCAATGCGCCACGGCGTGTACTGGACATCCGCCACCCGCAACATGCCGTCCCTGACCACGTAGGAGTAGTGCTGCTGCGCGGTGTCAGAGGGCGACAGCGTCTTCTGCCCCTGGTTGTCCTTCGCCTCGATGAAAAAACTCACGAAGCTGCCATTGGGCTGAGGTGGGATCTGGCCCTGGTAGGTGTTCCCGCTCGGGTTAGCCATAACTACTCTGGTATAGCCACCGAGGCTGCTCTTACCCAGCGGGTAGGCGGTGTCCACCCGATACATAATTGCCACCTCGTTGACGCCCAGATTACTGGTCACCTTCGCCGAGACAGAAACCGGGTCCGAGGAGCGGGGAGTCGACAGATTGCGCACTACATCGCTCACCACGGGCGGACCACTTCCCCATCGAATGTCTGACATGTAAAGTGGCTCAAGTTTGTAGGCCGTGCTGTCCGTGTACAAGCCATAGTGGTGATAGACCCATCCCCGGATGGAATCCGCCTGCGTCCCCACTGGGGGACGGGGGTGGGCAAGGTAGTAGACGCGGAGGCTGTCGGAGTCGTCGTCAACCAACACAGAGCCGGAGCCATCATCAACGGCGAACAGCTCGTATTGCGGGTTGTTCTTGGTGACCTTCACGTCTTTGACATACACCATGCAGTTGCCCCATTGCTCGGCGGTCACCGGCAGGCGAAGATCGCCGGTTTTCACACGATCAGGCGGAGGCAACGGTTGGCCAATACCGACGATGTCGATGGGGCTCGTGATCCACAGCTCAGTCATGTTGCTGGGCCCAGTGCGGTACTCGCCAATGTAGCCGGTCACCTCAATCACATCCCCCTCGTAGAGGCTGGGGTAAGCAGTGGAGTCCGGGTGGTAGGACAGGATGGAGCTCCACGGACCGCCTTCCAGCTCGCTCATGATGAACTTCACCCCCGCTCCGGCGTAGCTGAGACCAGTGGGCATGGTGACTACGCCGCGCACCGTGACTGTGTCGCCGACAGCATAGGAGGTGTCCGAGTAAGTGTTCACGGGCGCCAATAGCAAGTCAGAATTGCGCACCTGCTGCACACGCTGCAGGCGCGTGAATCGGCCCCCTTCCACAATATCCCAAGCAAGCCGCGGCGCGATGCTGAAGTTGCCAGACCCGTACAGCACAATTCCGGTCAAGGAACGAATGGGCGCGCCCACCTGGGGCTTGTAGAAATACTTGGCCCGCGTGTCGATCAGCACCGCTCCTGATCCGTCGTCCACCTTCCAGTTCTTGTAGGTACCGATGTCCGTCTCCACTACGGTCACGTTGCTGACCCGCACCAGGCACCCCTCATAGGCCTCGCTGGCCGCTTGGGCGGTGGTCACCTCCAACGGCGGAGGCAGCTTCCTCCGGGTGGCGTGCCTGGTAAAGCTCGTCACGTCTTTGATCTGCGTCTGGCCGTAGTACTCGTTCACCGTGCCGGTGACGGTGACGGAGTCCCCTTCGGCGACCAGGGTTGCATTGTAAAGGACCTGAATGCCAGACCACGGCTCGGCCGCGTCCTGCATGAAAAAGTAGGCGTTGGAGATGCCGCCGTTGTTGGGATTGTCGCCACGGTGTTCGGCGGTCACAATGCCCGTCACGGTGACCACCTGCCCGTTCAAGGGAGAAGCACCAGTCGGGTCCGTGGTGTATTGGACGTCGCGGATTCTTGTCTGTGCGTGGACCATGCTGTACGCAAGCACACACACAGCCATCAGCGTACGAAATGCGGTTCTCATCCCGGTCTGCCTCCAAGATTTGCTTGAGTCTACTTGATGACTAAGAACTTGCCAGTGTAGATCTGGCCCGTACTCTTGTCTTCCACGGTGTAAAGATAGAGACCAGAGGCAATAGCCTGATCGTTGCGAGTGATTAGGTCCCAGGCGTGCATGCCACCTGGGAACTTCACCTCCTTGCCTCCCCCCACTGCCGTGAGACGCGCCACATCTTCGCCAGCGTAGTGGCGCCCATCATGGTGGATTTCATCCACGAGGTCCCCTGCTAGGGTGTAGATGCGAATCACTGCCTGCAGGGGAAGATTGGCAAACCAGATGAGACGCTGGCGTTCACCCCTTCCATCCCACACCGCGCCACCCCGATACGGATTGGGATACACGTACACTTTCAGCTCGCCCGCACTGGCCTGCGTGCCTGGGATGACGTAGGTCAGATTCTCGTAGACCGAGCTTTCCAGGCTCGGCAAATTGTTCGCCGGGTTGCCCCGGTCAAATGCCGTCACGCTGTAGAAGTAGCGCCCTGGCCAGCCATCGTGCAGCATCTCATTGACAAAACGATAGTGGTACTGGGTTCCGTCAATGAGTGTGTCGTGGCGGATCAGCTGAAGGCCAGTATCGTACCCGAGATTGTTCTTGAGGTCAAACTGGGCCAACAAGGAGTACTCTTCCTGGCTGCCGCGCGTCTTCGGAGATCCGTACACTCGGTACCCTTCGAAATCGATCTCGCGCGTGATAGGGTCTTCCGTGAGCTCCGGCAGGTTATCCCAATACAACTCCACGCGCCCTGGACCGGGGAGCGCTAGTAGGCGCGGCGAAGGCGGGGGCGAGGGGAGAATGTACCGGTCTAACCTCCCGTTGTGCGCGTAGATGCCACGCTGCGGGTTGTGGTACACATCTTCGTCAATGTCCAAATGCCCGTCGCCATCCACATCCTCGCCAGGATCCAGGATGCCGTTGCCGTTCAGGTCTTCGTTCAGCTGGTCCAGGCGACCGTCACCATCCACATCCTCGCCGTTATAGGCAATTTGCGCCCAATCTGAATTGAGGCGGAGATTCTTCCGTCGTTCCGGAGAGTCGCCTTCTCCCGGCCCCCAGAACCCGCACACCACCGCGAACACCGCGTTCACGGAGTCACCCGGTGCCAAGTCGCCCAACGGCCCCATGGAAAGGAGGATCATCCAACTGTCCGGCTGATTGGGCACAGGGGGCGGCGGTGTACTTGACATCTTCTGATAACGTTCGGTATCGTCTCTGGGCATGAAGTAGTCAGGAAACTGGGCGTTGGCGGCAGTATTCCACTTCCACTGGTTGTAATGCACTTTATAGGTTCCCCGTGGCACCGACGCTCCCAACGCACGAATGCCCAGGTAGCTTTCCGCGTAGCCGTTATCCCCGTCGGCGTCATATTGGTACGCCATGTTGTATTCCGCATCGAAGCCGTTTAGATTATCGTACCAGGTAAAGCCGCCGCCGGGCTCGTACCGGCTGGTATAGTTCATGTTGGCCACCGAGGCGTCAACCCACAGTCCCACGTAGACTCTTTCGATGGGGTAGCGAGAGACGTTCTTGATGGTGTAGTTCAGGATAACGAAGGCGTCGGCAAAAGAGTAGTTCCAGGCGTAGCTCTCCAGATGGACGTCGATGCCCAGGGGGGTGTGCTCCAGGATCTCAATCTGAGTGCCAGGAACGCGCACGTTGCGGTCGGTAAAGTCACAGAGGAAGTCCTGGTGTGAGATCGCCGCTGGATGGAAATGGGGGGAGGTGATGATCGTGGAGCGCTCACGCACGGTGTCTGCTTCGTCAGGCGAGGTGGTAAACTCGAAGCCCGCTTCGCCATACTGGAATACACCGTCCACAATGGCAGTGGACACCAGCGTTTTCTGCTCCCCCTGGGCGCCTCCGATGCCGCCAACCCAGAGCCCCGCATAGGAAAAGTGCTCGATGCGTTCTTTGTCCAGGCGGGAGTGAAGCTTATACTGGCAAGAAGGTTGCTCTTTAAGCGCAACCTGGTAACCTTGCCCCAGCAGCCCGTAGTTTGTCACTGTGAGGCCAAGGTTTCCCACATTGTGAAAATGGCGGTAGTCGTCGACCGTCCCCTTGCCCAGGGGCAGAGGGACGTGCGGCGGCCGCAAAGGGCTCTGCGCAAAGGCCCCGGAAAGCTGTCCTATCGCCACCGATGCCACAAATACCAACCGGCATAGGATCCGCGCGGCCAACTCGCCGCGCAAACTTGTCGCACTTCCGCCTGCGGTCATGGCACAGCGCACGTCTCGCTTTTTCCCATCGCTCGCCGCCACTTCTTTTCGCGCCTCGTAATATAGGACTTCTCTCCTGGTAAGTCAAGCACATTTTTCTCTGGACGAGCTCACCGTTCCCTTAGATGAGCAAAAAAGAGCACGGCTAGCCCCAAGCCCACGAGGCTGATCGCGGCAAAGGGGAGAGCTTCCAATGGACGGAGGGTGCCCTGCTTCACAAGCGGATAGACTATCCAGGCAGGCAGGGTGAGGCTCATGACCAGAACAAAGCTTAACAGGACACCCGTGCACACATAGCCCCAGGACGACTTCCGCAGCAAGAGAATCCCACTGGCCAAGGCCAGTGGCACAATCAAGCCCAGGTCGAAGCCCTGGGTCGTGAGCGTGATAAGGCCGGCAAGCTCCGGCGGAAAACGTCCTGTGCTGGAAATCTGCACGATGCGCGCCGTCCACATCGCCACTAGCGCAGCGCTCGCCGCGAGGACAAACCCAATGAAAAGACCTCGGGGAAACCGAGCCCCTACCCGCTGAGGCAGCCGCGGCACATCAATGGTCGACAAGCTGAGGAAGATGCCGGGGCCGCTCAGTGCCACTATTGCCACGTACACCAGAAACATTCGGTTGAAGGCGTATACGGTGAGGAGCTGGAGGTAGGTGTAGAAGAAGTAGAAAAACAGGCCGGCCAGCAGCAGGCGTCCACGGAGCGAACCCTTCCACGCCGCAATGACAGCGAGCGCCAGCAGGGGCAGGCCCCACGCAATATTCACCGCGTCCCATACCATCCCTTCTACTGCTAGGACTTCTGGGTCGAGGCTATACAGGCCCCTGCCGTGGATGATGGCTCGTTCCCCGCGCACAGTCACGTACTCGCGCTGCTCTCCCGGGGTACGGTCCAACAATCCATTACCGGCTGCCACCAGCACCAAACACCACACTAGTGCCCCAAATACCAGGTGGGCCTTCATGAGCCTCCTCCACGTCCATCGGCAGACCCAGAGAGCGCCTGCACCAACCTCTGAGGTCACAGAGAGCCTCCGAAGGCACCGGCGCATTAGCCCAGGCGCACGCTAAGGGCTTCAAACAGGCGCCAGAAAGCGCGGGTGCCGGATCTTGATGTGTTAGGTGCTCATGGACTCCAGGAACTCCTTGTTGGATTTTGTTCCGCGCATCTTTTCCAACAGGAATTCCATTGCCTCGGTGACGGAAAGCTCGCTGAGGACCTTGCGGAGAATCCACACCCGATTGAGCTCCTGCGGCGTCAGGAGTAGCTCCTCTTTACGCGTCCCCGACTTGTTGACGTCGATGGCGGGGAACACGCGCTTGTCAGACAGACGCCGATCGAGCACCAGCTCCATGTTTCCGGTGCCCTTGAATTCCTCAAAAATCACTTCGTCCATGCGCGAACCGGTGTCAATGAGGGCAGTAGCGATGACGGTCAAACTTCCGCCCTCCTCGATGTTACGCGCGGCTCCGAAAAAGCGTTTTGGCTTGTGCAGAGCGTTGGCGTCGACACCGCCGGAGAGAATCTTGCCACTATGAGGCACCACCGCGTTATGGGCTCGCGCAAGGCGGGTGATGCTATCTAGCAGAATCACCACGTCATGCCCATACTCGGCCAGGCGCTTTGCCTTTTCCAAGACCATGTCGGCCACCTGCACGTGGCGCTCCGCAGGCTCATCAAAGGTAGAACTGATCACCTCCGCTTTTACGGAACGCTCCATGTCGGTGACCTCTTCCGGCCGCTCATCAATCAACAATACGATGAGCTTGATTTCTGGATGGTTGGTGGTGATGCTATTGGCCACCTTCTGCAGGAGGGTCGTCTTGCCGGTCTTGGGCTGGGCGACAATCAAGCCGCGCTGCCCCTTGCCGATGGGCGTCAACAGATCCATGATGCGCATGGAGTAGTCGGTGGGCGAGGTCTCCAGCCTGATGCGCTCCATGGGGTACAGCGGCGTCAGGTTGTCGAACAGCATCTTGCTCTTGGCAAGGTCCGGATTCTCAAAGTTGACCGCCTCCACCTTCAGCAAGGCGAAAAAGCGCTCATTCTCCTTCGGTGGGCGGATCTGCCCGGAAACGGTGTCGCCGGTGCGCAGGCCAAAGCGCTTAATCTGGGAAGGCGACACGTAAATGTCGTCCGGCCCCGGCAAGTAGTTATAGTCCGGGGAGCGCAAGAAGCCATACCCATCCGGCAGGACCTCGAGGACCCCCTCACCGAAGATGAGGCCTTCGCGCTTGGTCTGTTCCTCCAAAATGCAAAAGATCAACTCTTGCTTGCGCATGTTGGTGCAGCCAGAAATCTGCATCTCCTGCGCCAGTTTGACCAACTCTGCGATCTTCATCGCTTTCAACTGGGCAATATCCATACTTCACTCTCCATAACTTTAGGTCAACAAAGACACTCTTCTGCCCTCCGGAAGGCGGAAAACGGTCCGCACCCCCACAGCGCTCATCGGCGCAGCAGTTCACTCCCGATACAAAGGGACTTTGTACACTCCGCCTTCGGCGGAAAGACACTCATTGTGCACGTTGATTTGGGAAGAAGGTGTTGGATGCTTGGCTTGGCACAACGGGCAACCAGTCACTGGCTTTGGGCGACAGCCTCCTCTGTGCTCTTGTCGAAAAAGTGCACCTTGCTCATGTCGAACACCACATCCATCCTTTCGCCAACGGCGGGTTCGCGACGGGCAGGAATCCTAGCCACCATCGAGTTGGGCCCGCAACTGAGGTACAGGAATATTTCGTTACCCATGGGTTCGACGACCTCTACCACACAGGTCGCCGTGGCTGCCTCCCGGACATGTCCGGCAAACTCGCCGAGATGAATGTCCTCCGGACGAATGCCAAAAATGATCTCGCGCTCCACATAGGGCTTGAGGAGGGACATCAGCGAAGCCGGAATGCGCAGGCGGAGCGGTGCAGCGTCGAACCACAGCCCATCTTGGTGGATAATGCGGCCCCCGAAAAAGTTCATTGCCGGGCTGCCGATGAATCCGGCGACAAACTTGTTCCTCGGGCGGTTGTAGAGCGTAAGCGGGTCGGCAATCTGCTGAATCACCCCGTCCTTCATCACCACGATCTTGTCCCCCATGGTCATTGCCTCTACCTGGTCGTGCGTGACGTAGATCATTGTCGTCTCCAGGCGTGCGTGGAGTTTGGAAATCTCCGTGCGCATTTGCACCCTAAGCTTGGCGTCGAGGTTGGAAAGCGGCTCATCGAAAAGAAACACTTTAGGTTTGCGCACGATTGCCCGTCCCACCGCAACCCGTTGCCGCTGACCCCCGGAAAGCGCCTTGGGTTTCCTGTCGAGTAAATCTTTGATCCCCAATATCTCCGCCGCCTCGTTAACGCGCTGCTCGATCTCCTTCTTCGGGTACTTGCGCAGCTTCAGCCCAAATGCCATGTTCTGGTACACGGTCATGTGCGGGTACAAGGCATAGTTCTGAAAGACCATGGCAATGTCCCGATCCTTCGGCGGCACATCATTAACCAAACGATCGCCGATGTAGATTTCCCCCTCGGTGACTTCCTCAAGCCCCGCAATCATGCGCAGGGTAGTGGACTTGCCACACCCAGAAGGGCCCACCAGCACCACAAACTCCTTGTCTTCAGCAGTAAACGTGGCTTTGTCTACTGCCACCACGTTCTTCTCGAATACCTTGGTAACTTCCTTCAGTTCCACCCTGGCCATAATTATTCAGCTCCGGATTGTTCGGTCAAGACGCATGAGGTTGAGCGCGCGTGCTTGGGTCTTTCACATGACGAGGACAGATAGGGGGCGTCAGGGACCAGAGCCGTCGCACAAACGGCACGGCAATATAGCAAATAATCGCAACTTTGTCAAGGTTTTTGTTAAGTGTCTGTCACATTGCGCGACGAAAACGTGTTTCCCCCTTTCGTCCGGCGTCACATCACGCCTCGGAGGCGAAGCCACCACCTGCCGTTGTCGACTGTTGGTCACCGCAGGCCCTCTTTCTGCCTAGCCCTCACCTGAATCAGAAAGGGCGATGGTAGGGCCGCGGCGCCCACGGCATTCCCCAGCAAAGGATCATCAGCCGACGCTCTTCTCTGTTGCGCCGCAGTGACCCGCTCCCGGGGGTTGAGCGACCGGACGGTTTTGCCCGGCGCGGTTGTTCCAGGCTCCGAGTATTTCGCCCACCGTGTAGTGGGAGCCGGTACAGAGGATCAGATCATCGGGCTCCGCGAAGCTCAGCGCACGGCCCAGGCCAGCCGCTGGCGAGTCCTCCACCGCGCTCGGCACTCCGTGCGCGCGAAACGCGGCCGCCAATTCCTCTGAAGGCAAGGCTCGTGGCGTTGCAGGGGCAACCGCTATGGCCCGGTGCGTGACCGGCGCTATGGCCTTCACCATCGCGTGGTAGTCTTTGTCGCGCATCACCCCCATGACCAGCAGGAGTCGCCGAAAGTGGAAGAGGCGCAGGGCCTCCACCACGCACTGCACTGCGGCCGGATTGTGTGCCACATCAACCACTATCGTGGGCAAGTCGCTGATCCTTTGCAGCCGCCCGGGCCAGTGGACCTTCGCGAGCCCCGCCCTGACCGCCTCGTGCGTGATGCGTGCTTCCTGCTGCGCCAGTAGGTGCGCCGCCCCGACGGCCAGCGCTGCGTTGCTCACCTGATGTCCCCCCACGAGGGACGTCTCTAGATGAAGCACGCTGAAATGCTCGTTGAGCAGTGAAAGACGGGTGATGCGGTCCGTTAGCGTCACATCGGCGACCTGATACAAGTCCTCCACGGTGAAGAAAGGGGCCCCCCGCTCTTCAGCTACGGAGCGGAGTACCGCTCTTGCCTCCGCACTGGCAGCCGAGGTGAGGCACGGGACCCCCGGCTTGATGATGCCTGCCTTCTCTAGGGCGATCTGCTCCACCGTGGCACCGAGCTGCTGCGTGTGGTCAATGTCGATGCTGGTGATGAGCGTAAGGAGCGGGTGGATGACGTTCGTGGCGTCCAACCGACCCCCTAATCCCACTTCCACGACGGCGATTTCCACATCCTGACGGGCGAAATGGAGAAAGGCAAGAGCAGTCATGGCCTCAAAAAAGGTGGCATTCAGCTCGTTTACCCATGGGCGAACCGTGGCAATCAGCTCGACAAAATCCTCCGCCGCGATGGGCACGCCGTTCACCACGATGCGCTCCTCAGGGCGCACCAGATGGGGCGACGTGTAAAGACCGGTACGGATCCCCGCGTGGGTGAGAATGGCAGCCAGCGTCGCCGCCGTCGACCCCTTGCCGTTGGTGCCGGCTATGTGCACGGTGGCGAACTGCCCCTGGGGGTTGCCAAGGCGCTCCAGCAGCGCGGTGATGCGCTCCAATCCCAAGCGCCAGCCAAAGCGGTGGAGGCCAAAGAGGTAGTCGATAAGCTCTTGTCTCTGGGCGGTCAGGATTTCCTCCTTCTGCAGGCGTGCGCCTATAGCTCAGTCAATGCGATAAGGGCTTTTCCAGTAGAAGCGCGTCAGCCCGCTGGGGGTACCGAACCAGATGTAGTCGCCATCCAAGCACAGCGAAAAGACCACGTTCGTAGGGAGGCCATCTTCCACGGTAAACAGGCGCCAGCGCTTCCGCTTGCGGTCGTACTGGAGCACCCCCTTATCGGTGGCTGCCCACACCGCACTGGTGTCAGCCGTCATGCGGTTGACCGGAGCACCAGTGCCAACCAGACGCGCAGGGGGTCGATACCACGTGCGCGAGCCCATGTCAAAGGCCTCGATCGTTTCTGTAGTGCCGAACCACAATTCTTGTCCGCAGCTGGTCACTGCTGTCACGGCGCGATTGACAGGCCCCTCCGGGGCGTTGTAGAAGCCGCCCGAGTCACGCGCACAGTCGTAGACGTAGATGCCGTACTCGGTGCCCATCCAGACCAGATTGTGGGTGCGCTCCAGGTCGTAGATATGAACGTCGCCGAGGGCTGGCCATTGGACCAGTTCCGCCACAAGGGAGTCGGTCCGCAGCGTGGCTCGGACTAGGCGGGTCACGCCGCGCGCGGTCGCCGCCCACACATACAGGGAATCCACGAGCACGTCGTTGACCTGCTCGTCAGGGAGCAGATGTGCCTTGCCAAAGGTCTTCCAAAGATTGCGGGAGCGGTCAAACCAAACCAGCCCGTGCGTGGTGCCAAGCCAGACCTCGCGGCCGTCAAGGGCGATGGCCCGGACGCTGGCATTCGAAAAGCCGGTAAACAGTCGCGGCTCATAGTATACCCACGAGTCTGCACCGTCCCACGCGGTCACACCCGGGAACACGTCCTCCTCAAATCCGCCAATCCACATCTCCCGGCCCTGCTTGGCAATGACCCGCGCATCCCGCTGACACAGGCCAAACGGGAGCATGGTGAGACGATAACTCTTGAGGTCCGCCCTCCCCACGCCCAGGCCCCACGAACCGAGCCACAGCACCTGCCACGGGTCATCAATCCAACAGGTCAAAGGGAACTGGCGGAGATTTGCATCCTGGAGCACACCGCGGCTGTCGTAAAAGAGTCCAGTCTCGGCAAAAAGGTGGGGCAACCTGGGGCGCGGCGCGCGCTGGCCGAACCAGACAACATCCTCCGGAGGGTCTGCGCCGACCAAGGAGAAACCCGAGGGGTCGCCCGCGAAAAACTGACCTCGCCCGGTCTCAAGCCAAACTTGCCGCTGAGCGAAGCCAATCGATTGTACCATGTCGCCGCTCTCCAGGCCCATTTCGTCGTAGAAAAGATTAGTCCACACCTGAGCAGCCGGGTGGAAGTAAGAGACCGACACCCCAGTAGCACACCAGAGCAAGCCGGTGGAAAAGTCATAGGCCACGCACCGCACATTGTTGTCGGCCAGTCCGTTGCTCAGCGTCCACGGGTAATCCCACCTGTTTCGATACCGGTCGTAACGAGCCACCCCTCCGGAGGTGGCAAAGTAGACGTACTGATCGCCTACCGCTGCGGCGTTCACATAGCGAAGCACCGAGTAGGTGACCCAATCCCCTGGCGCGTAGCGCGTGTTAGTGCCGCGAATACGCAGCTCTTGTGCCTGTGCCAGGGAAGCACAGGCAAGGCCAACGATCCCAATGAGCGGGGCTGCACCAATCAGCCCAGCTCGTAGGCGCGGAGGAAGGAGGTGAGAAATCATGATTCTTCCGCTCCTTGAGTTACAATCTCTTTTCCCGCTGCGATGTGGGCCTGCGCAAGCCGTCGAATGCGCTCCAGTCGTGCCCGACTGGCCCGCCCTTTCACTATGAGCTGCCCGTTCTGGCACTCCGCAGTCAACACCTCAGCCAGGGCGTAAACGCTGGCGACAAGCTTGCTGTCGCTTGCCGGCATCGCCAACTCGAACTCGACCAGAGACTGCTGCGCAAGACGGAGGATCTCCTCTCGCAGATGGTCCATGAAGATACCGCGGGTCGCTGATACGGCAACGCTGGGACGATGGGCCTCCATGAGCCCGGCCAAGATGCTCGTATCCGGCAAGAGGTCCACTTTGTTGAACACGGTGAGCATCGGGCGGTCCAGAGCGTTGAGCGCACCCAACACTTCGCGCACCGTCGCCATCTGCTCCGCATATTGCGGATGACTGACGTCCACTACATGGACCAACAGGTCGGCCCCCATCGATTCCTGCAGCGTGCTCATGAACGATGCCACCAAGTGGTGCGGAAGCTTGCGGATGAAGCCCACGGTGTCAATGAGCACTACGGTACGCTGCCCCACGTGCGCCATAACTCGCACGGTAGGGTCGAGAGTGGCAAAGAGCCGGTCTTCCACCAGCACCTCGGCATGCGTGAGCGCGTTGAGGATGGTGGATTTGCCCACGTTGGTGTAGCCTACCAGGGCGACCTGAAACAGGTCCTCGCGGTGTTTGCGACGCACGGCACGCTGTCGGTGCAGCTTGGCCAGTTCCTGGCGCAGCAAGGTAATGCGCCGTCTGACGCGACGCCGGTCCACTTCCAACTGCGTCTCACCTGGACCACGCAGACCTATGCCTCCCTCCTGGCGGGAAAGGTGGGTCCACTGCCGGGTGAGGCGGGGCAAGAGGTATTCCAGCTGCGCCAATTCCACTTGGGTCTTCGCCTCCCGTGTGCGCGCCCGACGAGCAAAGATGTCCAGAATCAACCCGCTCCGGTCTACAACACGCGCGCCACACCCCTTTTCCAGGTTGCGCACCTGCGCCGGACTTAGGTCATCGTCGAAAAGAAGAAGGTTGGCCCGATGCTGTCTGACCATGGCACGGAGCTCACCGACCTTACCCCGCCCAATGAAATAGGCCGGGTCGATCTCGCTCCGCTCCTGCACCACTCGCCCTACCACCTCCGCACCCGCAGTGTCGGCCAGGAGACTCAACTCTTCCAGATACTCTTCTACCGCGGCGCGACGCGTAGAACGGGTGGCAAGACCCACAACAATGGCCCGTTCCCGTGGCAGCGCCTCAGTTGTGCCCGATCTATTCAACTCCTCACCTCCGTCGCCCCTTCATCCAGGACCTCTCCTTTTTCCCGATAAAGGGCCATTTCCACCACCATGCACAAGAGCGCCAGCACCGCCAAGGGACGCCACAACTCCCGCCCCATCCTGGCCTGTTGCACGCTCTTGACCACATCCTCCCCCTCGGTCACCCAAGTCATGGTGGGGTAGCGAGTCCGCAAATCCTCCGTTTCAAGAGGCTCAAAACGGGACTCTCTCGGATCCATGTTCACCGCCAGACACGCCAATACCACGTCGTTGGCATAAAGTGTGTAGAAGCCGGGTTGCCGTGTCTGCAGGAATTCGGCCACATAACTTGTGCCCCGAAGCTGCGGAGCCACGGCCACCCGCGTGCCCTCGGGCGTTGCCCACTCGAGCCGCGCTTGCACGTGCTCTGGGCTCAGTTTGACGACGAGCGGCTGCCCGACTAGCGCCTCCGTCTCCTGCACCGCCTCCGTCTGCGCAAGGAATCGAACCGCACGGGATACCAATGGCGCGAACAAAGAGGAGACCGACAGCGTCGACCATTCCGGCTCAAAACCCGAGGCAAACATCACCACCCTGCCTTTACCCAGGCGAGCGTCGAGCAGGAAAGGATCACCGCTCGCGAATCGCATGATAACCTCCCTACTCCCCCCACCGCCCTTGGTACGCCACGCAGCGAAAAACTCCGGCGAGCGCACCTGGTGTTCTTTTTGATCGAACACCCCTTCGAACAGCGGGTGTCCGTAGTCGATGTCGCCCAGTTCGAAGCTGGAACTCGCCTGGCCGAGCATGCCCAGCATCTCTGCCAACACAGGAAGGCCGAAAGGCGAAAGGAGGCGTTCGTTCAACATCCGCACGTCGGTTTCCACTCCTGGGACCACCATCAGGCCGCCACCATCTTCTTCCACAAAGCGGCGGAGAATTGCCACGTCCTCGACGTTGAAAAGTGGGGCGTTGCAAAGCACCACCACTTTTTGTCCCGCCACGAGCTCGGTGCTCAGGCCTCCTGACCTCCGCACGGTAAGCTGGAAGAACGGCCGCTCGGCGCGCACAGGGTTCAATGCCAGCAGGAGGCGCTCTACCCCTGTGCCCTGACCGAGCACCAAGACAGGAACGTGGTCTGGGACCTTCAGGACGAAGAAGCGCTCGTCATCCAGGGGGAGGCCATCGTCTTCCACCACGAGGCTGCCCCTGAGAATGCCGGCCTGCTGGGGGACAAAGTTCATGGTCACGGCGGTGGCGTCGCCTGGTTCCAAACTCGCCGATGCCTGCGCCACCCTTTTCCCTTCCACGAAAAGCTGCAAGAGACGGTTTCGTTGCGCATGCGTGCCCGTGTTGCGCACCGTAGCCCGGACTTGCACCGCCCGCCCTTTTTCCACAATACGGCTCTCCACGCGCACGTCTTCCACCGCAAGGTTCTGCCAGTCGTCCACCTGCACGGGCAGGGCCAGAATGGGCACGTTCACGGTATCTGGCCCGGCTTCCTGGAAGGCACTGGCCTGAAAATCGGAGATCACATAGATTTCGCGCGCTGCGTGCGCCCCGGAGGCGGCGAGCGCAGCACCAAGGCGAATTGCACCCCCAAGATCGGTCCCTTCCCGCGACAACGTCTGCCGGTTAAGAAGATCGCTAAGCAGAGCCGAGCTCTCTAACGGGCCACTGACTGCCTGTCGGGGAGGAGAACCAGGAAGCACCACCCACGTTTCACTGCCGGGCGCTATCAAATCGGCGACCTTCTTGGCGCGTTCGACGCCGATCTCAAACAGCGTCCTGCCATCCCTCTCCCGTGCCATACTGGCAGAGTTATCGAGCACCATCACCACTGAAGAGGGCCCCGGGCCAAGGCCAACACTGGTACCTCGCAGTGCTGGCCTGGCAAAGGCCAACACGAGGAAAACGATGATCAGCGTCCGCAGCACCAACAGAAGGAGCTGGCGCAGCTTCAGCCTTTTCAGCTTACGTTGCTCCAACTGGCGGAGGAACACAAGCGAGCTAAAGGGGATGGTCTTGGCCTTGTGGCGGGTCAGCAGGTGCACCAGCACTGGGATGCCGGCCGCCACCAGACCAAACAGCACTGTGGGATTAAGGAAAGAGATCATCGAGGCGAGACCACCTCGCTAACGAACTGACTACGCACAGGCCCCTAACCTGACCCCCACCACTATCTATCGCGGTCGGCCAGAATCGTGGGCAAGCTCTTCCTCGACCAGATCGCATAGGGCGTGGATGATCACGGCGTGGCATTCCTGGATGCGCGCCGACTCCTTGCTGGGCACGATGAGGGCATAATCGCACTCCTGGGCGATGATGCCCCCATCGCAACCCAAAATGCCGACTGTGGTAATGCCATGGGCGCGCGCATACCGGAGCGCCTCCGCCACGTTGGCCGAATTGCCACTGGTGCTGATGCCCACCAGGACATCGCCTTTTACCCCCAGGCCCTCTACCTGCCGCACAAAGACCCGCTCGAAGCCGTAATCGTTCCCGACGGCGGTCAAGACCGAAGTATCGGTGCTCAACGCAAGGGTCGGCAAAGGAGCTCGCTCCTTCCTGAAGCGACCGATCATCTCCGCTGCAAAGTGCTGGGCGTCGGCCGCACTGCCACCATTGCCGCAGACCATGATCTTGCGCCCGGCCCGCATTGCCTCAATCATGACCCTGGCCACCTCGGCAAGACGAGCGGCCTGCAGCTCAGCCACCTGCCGCAGTAACGCGGCGCTTGCCGCAAACTGTGCTTGGACCTTGTCGATCATCGTAGGGGTGATACTCGTCATAGCCGCAACTATCTTTGCTTGCCGCGCAGGAGCCGCCTCAGGCGCTGGAAAGGCCCGGAGGACTCGCCGGCTCGCAAGGGGAGCGGCTCAGGGGCCTCAACCTTTTGGCCGGCGAGAATGCGGCGCGGGTTATCGATGAACAGGCGTGTGGCGGTTTCCTCTCCCCACCGTTCGGCGACCAACCCGAACGCCTCCTGCAACCGCGGACGCCGCGCACTGGCGCCGTGGGCGTCGCTGGCCACCACATGCACCAGCTGCGCATTGAGCAGCTGCTCGGCAAGACGTCGCACCTCAGGACCAAACACGCCCCGCAGGCTGCCAGAGTTGATTTGCAGCAAGGCCCCCCTTTCCACCAGGGTTTCCGCCACACCTGGGTCGCGCAAGATTGCCAAGTTCCGCTCCGGGTGCGCCACCAAGGGCGTGTAGCCGTCCATGATCAGATTGAAGAACTGCTCGCCCACGAAGGGCGGCACATTCTCCATGGGAAACTCCACCATGAAGTAGCGCCCATTTCCGCCCAGGGTGAAGAACGGCCCGTCCAGGCGCAGTTCATGATGGGCGTAGATTTCTGCCCCGAGGTGCAGGCGCAGCTTCAAGCCCCCCTGGTCGCGCACCCGACATAGCTCAGCAAAAAGGGCCTTGATCTCGTCCTGCCTGGCAAAGTCGGAAGGGCCAAGGATGTGCGGCGTAGCCACCAGCTCGACGATGCCGTCCTCCTCGGCCTGCCGCAGCATATCCCGGGCCTCTTCCCAGGAGCTGGGCCCGTCATCGAAGGAAGGCAGAATATGCGCGTGTAGGTCGATCACCAAAGTCTCTCAGCCGCACCCGGCTTATCAATAGGGCTCGGTGAAGAGCTCAAAGTGCGCTTGCGGATGCAAACAGGCCGGGCAGCGCTTTGGAGCCTCCTTTCCTTCGTGAATGTAGCCACAATTGTTGCACTTCCAGCGCACAGGGGTATCCCTGCGAAATACACGCCCTTTTTCCACATTCTCGGCCAGTTTCAGGTAGCGGCGCTCATGGGCCACTTCCACCTCCGCAACCTTCCTGAAGGCCACTGCGATCTCGGAAAAGCCCTCCTCCTCGGCCACGCGCGCAAACTCCGGATACATAGTGCTGTGTTCGTAGCGCTCGCCAGCTGCAGCCGCGCGGAGGTTCTCCAGGGTCGAACCGATTACACCCGCAGGAAACGCTGCGCTGATTTGAACCTCGCCCCCTTGCAAGAATTTGAAAAAGCGCTTGGCGTGCTCCTTCTCATTCTCGGCGGTCTCTAAGAAGATGTTGGCAATCTGCACAAAGCCCTCTTGGCGCGCTTGTGAGGCAAAGAAGGTGTAGCGGTTGCGCGCCTGCGACTCGCCAGCGAAAGCGGTGAGCAGGTTTTGCTCCGTTCTGGTTCCTTTCAGCTTTGCCATCTCACACCTCCGATGGGGTTTCTAATCTCGTGTGAAGAATATGCTACCCCCGCACGTGTACCGCCTGGGCAAAGTGACGAATAACCTCCCAATCGGCTTTTTGTTCCAGCACATTTCCCGTCACCACGAACGAGGCGCCAGCTTCTACCTTGAGGCGGGCCTCCTCAGGGGAGGTGATGCCTCCGCCGACCATCACCGGCACGGCAACATAGGAGCTCACCGCACGAATCATTTCGGCGGGTACCGACTGCGCTGCCCCCGAGCCTGCCTCCAAGTACACTAACTTCATGCCCAGGTACTGCGCGGCCAAGGCCGTAGCTGCCGCGATGTCTGGCTTGTGGCGAGGGATGGGCCGAGTGTTGCTCATGTACTCTGCCGAGGTAGTCTGGCCCGACTCGATGAGCATGTACGCCGTGGGGATGGGCTCCAGGCCGCATGCCTTTACCAGTGGCGCGGCCACGACCTGGTCGCCGATGAGGTGCTCTGCGTTCCGCCCACTGACCAGCGACATAAACAGAATGGCGTCGGCATGGGGGCTGACCTGGCGCACCCCGCCGGGAAAGATGATCACCGGGATGCTCAGGCGCTTTTTGAGTTCCCGCAACAGGTCTTCAAAGGACGGGGTCAGGAGCAGGCTGCCCCCAACAAGCAGGGCATCGACGCCTGCCTGCTGGCAGTACTCGGCACGCGCCGCTGCCTTGCTCACGTCCTCCTTGTCCGGGTCAAACAACACCAGGTAGCCGGCACCCCGACGCTCGCGGGTGCTCATCAGATAGTCGTACACTCGCACGATGAGTCCTTCGTCGGTCTCACGAGCGCAGCAGGCGCGCCACAATCTCGGGCACGGCCGCCAGAGCCTGGTCCACCCGGCTCAGGTCCTTTGCCCCTGCCTGGGCCATGCGCGCACCCCCACCACCGCCACTGCCGGTCAGTTTGCCCACCTCGCGCACAAGCGTCCCCGCGTGTAAGCGGTTGCTGTCGGCCAGGTCGGGAGTGACTACCGCCACAAAGTTCCCTTTCCCGTCCACATTGGCAAAGAGTACCCCGGCACCTGAGCCCAAGCGATCGCGCACCATGTCTGCTAATGACTTGAGCTCCTCTAAGTCGCTCACTTGCACGCGCCCGGTGACCAGCCTAATGCCCTCGATTTCCTGCACCCTGGCCACCAGCGAGCTGGCTTCGGCGCTCAGGTCCTTGCCCTTGCGGCTTTTCACTGCGCTCAACAATTCCTTTCTTTCCCGCAGCAGCGCCTCTAACCGCTGCACCATCTCGTCCGGCTGGCAGGAGAGGACCTGCGCGGCCTGGCGCAACAGTTCGCGTTCTTGCCGGGATCGTTCCACCGCCTTTTGGCCTGTAAGGGCCTCGATGCGCCGGACGCCGGCAGCCACTGCTGACTCACTGACAATGGAGAACACGCCGATCTCGCCGGTGGCACGCACGTGCGTCCCGCCACAAAGCTCCCGGGAGTAGTCATCCACCTCCAGCATGCGCACCATGTCTTCATACTTCTCGCCGAACAGAGCCACCGCCCCGCGCGCCTGGGCCTCCGCAAAGGGAAGAATCTCCCAACGCACTGGGTAATTGGCCTGAATGGCCTGGTTCACCATCTCCTCAATCTGCTCAAGCTCCGCGGCGCTCAGCTTTTCAAAATGGTTAAAGTCAAAGCGGAGGTAGTCAGGATGCACCAAGGAGCCTGCCTGGTGCGCATGGTCCCCCAGCACGGTGCGCAGGGCCTTGTGCAGCAGGTGGGTGGCGGTGTGGTTGCGCTCGGTGGCCCGCCGGCGCTCCTCGTCTACACGAGCCTCCACCTCATCGCCCGCCGCGAACGGGGCACCTTGCTCCCAATGGCCAAGGTGCACAATATGGTCGCCACTCCGCACGGTGTTCTCGACGCGAAATCTGGTGCGCTGGCCTGCGATCCATCCGGTGTCGCCCACCTGTCCGCCGCTCTCGGCATAGAACGGGGTAGTCTCCAGGACTACGCGCTCGGCATCGGCGTAGACGACGCGCGTCTGGGCGCTCAGCGTTTCATAACCGACAAACCGCGATCCTCCGGAGGGGAGGCCTGCTAACTCTGGAATGACGACACCGGCCTCAGCCGCAGCTGCCCGCGATCGAGATCGCTGTTCCTCCATCGCGGCGTTGAAACCTTCCACATCAACAGCAAGCCCGCGTTCGCGCGCCAGCAGTTGTGTCAGATCCAAGGGAAAGCCGTAGGTGTCGTGCAGGCGGAACGCATCCTCGCCTGGGAGGACCTTTTGCCCCTCCGCCAGCAATTGCTCCACCCGCTTTTCAAACTCGGCTAAGCCGCGGTCAAGGGTGCGGCTAAAGTTCTCCTCCTCGGCACGGATGACCCGTGCGATGTGCTGATGGCGGGCACGTAGCTCCGGATAGGCCTCGCCCATCATGTCCACCAACGGCGCCACCAGAGTAAAGATAAAGGGTTCATGCATCTCCAACACGCGGCCGAAGCGCGCTGCCCGCCGCAACAAGCGGCGCAACACATAACCCCGGCCTTCATTGGACGGGAGCGCCCCGTCGGCAATGGCAAACGACAACGCCCGCACATGGTCGGCAATGACGCGAAAGGCCACCGCCTGCTCGTCACTGCCCCCGCTGTAGCTCTTGCCAGTCCGCTCGGCAATAGCCTCGATTAGCGGCATGAACAGGTCGGTGTCATAGTTGGAACGCTTGCCCTGCAACACCGCCACCAGTCGCTCCAGCCCAGCGCCCGTGTCCACGTGCTTAGCCGGCAAGGGAGTACACACGCCGTCTTCCCCCCGATTGTACTGGATGAAGACCAGATTCCACAGCTCCAAGAAACGCGCGCAGCCGCCATTGACCCCACACACATGACCCGGTTCCGAAGAATCACAGAACTCCGGCCCGCGGTCGATATGGACCTCAGAGCAAGGGCCACAAGGCCCAGTGTCACCCATCTCCCAGAAATTGTCCTTCTCACCAAAACGGAGCACGTGTGCCGGATCGATATCGGTCACCTGTGGCCACAGCTCGGCAGCCTCGTCATCCTCGCGAAATACGGTGGCCCAGAGCCGCTCCTTGGGCAGGTGCCACACTTCGGTCAGGAGCTCCCACGCCCAGGCGATGGCCTCGCGCTTGTAGTAATCGCCAAAAGACCAATTGCCCAGCATTTCAAAGAAGGTGTGGTGGTACGTGTCCCGCCCCACTTCTTCCAGGTCGTTGTGTTTGCCGGAGACGCGGATGCACTTTTGCGAGTTGGCCACGCGCACATAGTCCCGTCGTCCTACGCCCAGGAACACGTCTTTGAACTGATTCATGCCGGCGTTGGTGAACATGAGCGTGGGGTCACCTACGGGTATGACCGGCGCACTGGGAATGATGCGATGCCCCTTGCTCTGGAAAAAGTCGAGAAATGATTGTCGAACTGTCGCTGCTTTCATCTGCGGTGTTTTCATCAATTCTGCCGTTATCGCGCCAGGCTTACACGCTGTCTTCGCCGTGGACTGCCAGTGGCAGCTCTGCCCAGCGCTCCATGATCTCGCTCACCAGGTCCCATGCAAACCCCCTGCGGAGGAGAAAATCCGCCACTCGTCGCTGCGCCTTTTCCTGCTCTGTGGTGGCCAGGAGACGCTTCTTCTTCCCGGCCAGCTCGTAGGCAAGCTGCCGCTGGTCCTTCTCGCGATAGGCCTCTGCGACAGCGGCCTCGATAGTCTCCTCAGCAATGCCTTTTTCCCGGAGCTCTCGACGGAGGAGAAACTCGCCACATGGCCTGGTGCTGATGCGGGAACGCGCGTAGCTGAGGGCGAACTGAAGATCATCCACCAACCCAGCGCGGCGAAGGGTGCGCAACGTGGAATCGGCGGCCTCCCCGAACCCGGCCTGCTCCAACCGAGTGCGCAGCTCCTTTTCGCTGCGGCTCCGTACGGAAAGCAGGCGCAAGGCCTTCTGCGTCGCCTGGTGCCTGCGCTCGGCGTTGAGCAGCCGCCGCACGTCTTGAGCGGTAAGAAAGTCCCCTACGCCAAATCCGCTTTCGGCGAGGACCTCGTGGTCGATGCCAAAGGCGAATTCTCCATCCAGGAAGACGTTCCGCCTCCTGCGGTCATGCTCCTGGATTTCGATAGCCGTGATCTGCCGCTTCTTGGTGCCCTTCATGCGGCAAGCCCGGGAAATCAGCTCTTACTGGCTGAGGAGCGCTCGGCGGCCACAGGGGCTGACTGTTCCTCTTGCTCTGGGAGCAGTCCGAGCGCCTCGCGCACCCGCCGTTCGATCTTTTCCAACAGCTCCGGAGACTGCTCCAAGTAGCGTTTCGCGTTGTCCCTTCCCTGGCCGATCTTCTCGTCGCCGAAGGAGAACCACGTACCGCTCTTCTCCACAATCTTGTGCTCCACCGCCAGGTCAAGGATGTCGCCGACGCGTGAGATGCCGCTGCCATAGAGGACGTCGAACTCGGCCTCGCGGAAGGGGGGCGCGACCTTGTTCTTGACGACCTTGACGCGCGTCCGGTTCCCCACCACGTTTTCGCCCTCCTTGATGGATCCCACGCGGCGGATGTCCAGCCGCACCGAGGCATAAAACTTCAGCGCTCGCCCTCCGGTGGTGGTCTCAGGGCTGCCGAACATAACGCCGATCTTTTCTCGGATCTGATTGATGAAAACGACGGCGGTCTTGGACTTGCTGATAGAGCCTGCCAGCTTGCGCATGGCCTGGGACATGAGGCGCGCCTGCAAGCCCATCTGCGCGTCGCCCATCTCCCCTTCGATCTCTGCCTTAGGCACGAGCGCGGCCACCGAGTCGATCACCACGATGTCCAGCGCCCCGCTGCGCACCAAGGTCTCGGTAATCTCCAGCGCCTGCTCGCCGGTATCGGGCTGAGAGATGAGGAGGTTATCGGTGTCCACGCCCAGCTTGCGGGCATAGTTGGCATCCAGCGCGTGCTCAGCGTCTATGAATGCCGCAATGCCGCCGGCCTTCTGTGCCTCTGCGATCATGTGCAACGCCAGGGTGGTCTTGCCAGAGGATTCCGGGCCAAACACTTCGATGATTCGCCCGCGGGGGATACCGCCGATGCCGATGGCAGCGTCCAGGGACAATGCCCCGGTGGAAATGGCTTCGATCTTGACCCGGGCCCGCTCCTCGCCCAGGCGCATCACAGAGCCGCGGCCGAACTGGCGCTCAATCTGCGCCAGCGCCAATTCCAAGGCCCGCTCCTTTTCGCTCTTCTGATCACTCATCGCGTGACCCCACCTTTGTTAGTCTCTTGCCAGCGCGATGCGGTGCAGCGCCGTGTATTCGGCACCACTGGGTTTGAGGTCGCTGCGCATGACCACCACCTCCTGCACCGCAAAGCTGCCACCCACAAAGTTCGTCTGTTGCAGGGCGCGCACCACCGGCTCCACCCCTCGCGGGTCCTTCACCCTTCCGAGTGTCAGGTGAGGTGAGAAATCTCGTCCCTCACGCGGAAAGCCCAGCGGCAGCAACTGGAGTTCCACCGCCTGAGCCAGCGCCTTCAGGCGTCCGCTTGGTTCCTCGACCCCTACCCAGAGTACGCGCGGGCGGCGAAAGTCCGGAAAAGCCCCTGTCCCTGCAATGCTCACCTCAAACGGCTCAATCCCTCGCGCAGCGCGTCCCACCGCCTCGGCCACCTGGGTAATCTGCCCCTCGTCAACGTCGCCGAGAAACTTCAGCGTCAGGTGTATCCCCTCCGGCCGCGTCCAAGTCACCCGCGCTCCAAGGGCACGCAACTGGCCCTGCAGCGTGGCTATCTGCTCTTTCTGCGCAGCTGGGATATCGATGGCGATAAAAGTCCTGACCTTAGCCACCTCACATCGCCTCATTGATCACGGGCAGCCCAGCAAGGTACCGCCGCACCATGTCCAGCGCTGCTGCCGCAGCCCGCTCCTTGTTGCCGACTCGATCCAAGGAAAAGACGCTGCGCTTACACACGCTTTGCGCACTGTCGGCCAGGCCTATGTAGACGAGGCCCACCGGTTTGGTGGGGGTGGCTCCCGTAGGACCGGCAATGCCGGTCGTGGAAAGGCCCAAATCAGTCCCAGCTACCCGGCGGATACCTTCGGCCATAGCGACGGCTACCTCCGCGCTCACTGCTCCGTGCTGGGCTATGAGCTCAGGAGGCACACCCAGAAGCTGCACTTTTGCCTGATTGCTGTAGGCGACCACCCCGCGCTCGAAATACGATGAGCTTCCAGAGACGTTGGTCAGGCGATGGGCCACCAACCCCCCGGTGCACGACTCGGCCACGGCGATGGTCTTTCCCGCGCCGCTCAGCAGCTGCCCCACCGCCTCTTCCAACGAGCAGTCGTCCACTCCGTAAATGAACTCGCCAACCCTGGTACGCGCCATCTGCTCGCTCTGGGCGATGGCCTCCACGCAGGCGGCGCGGTTTTCTCCCTCAGCGGTGAGGCGCACATCCACGCCTGTGCGATGGGCCTGAAATGCGACCCGGACCGTCCGGTTCTCTTCCAGCCCCTGGAGTCGCTCGGCCAAGGTGGATTCTGGGATGCCCACCGTGCGGAGCACGCGCTCCACCACGCACCAGCCTGCAGTCCGTGTGCGCAGACGCGGCAACACCTCTTGCTCCATCATAGCGCGCATCTCGCCCGGGACTCCAGGCAGGGCGAAGGCCACTGCTCCTTGCCAGCTGAACATGAAACCCGGGGCCGTACCCAGCGGATTGCGCAGTATGGTGGCACCTCGCGGGATGTGGGCCTGGCGCTCGTTGTTCGCGCTCATGGGCAAGCCGCGCGCCGCAAAGCGCGCCCGAATAGCCTCCAAGGCCTCCTGGTCCACCACCAGAGGCACTCGGAGCAGCTGTGCCACCACCTCCCTGGTCAGATCGTCCGGTGTCGGGCCTAACCCGCCGGTGATGAGCACCACCTGAGCGCGGGAAAGTGCCCGCTGCAGAGCATCCCGCATCTGCTCGGGGTCGTCCCCAACCGTGGTCATCCACTGCGGGACCACACCCACGCCTCGGAGGGCACGTGCTAAGAACTGTGCGTTGCTATTGACCACGTGGCCAGCCAGGAGCTCATCGCCGATGGCAACCAGCTCGGCAACCACGCGTGCGGCGTGCGCCATCAACTTCTCCAGTGTTGCACCAGGGGAAATATAAGCAATTCTGCAAGAAAAAACAAAGGTGAGTTTTCACCGGAGCCAACCCACCTCGCGCAGAAGCACGGCACGCTGCAAAGGGAAAATTCAGGAGATTATCTTCAGCACCACATGCAGTCCCAGGCACGTGTACAGGCCGGCCATCAAATCATCGGCCATCACCCCCCATCCAGCCGGCAATTCTTGGAGCTCGTCCACAGGGAAGGGCTTGACCACATCGAGAAGTCGAAACAGCACAAAAGCCGCGGCGAAAGCAGCTGGCGTCCTGGGCACTCCGGACAGGGCAACGAGCATGCCCACCACTTCGTCAATGTTGATCTGCGAGGCATCGTGGCCGTACACGCGTTCTGCGCGCGAGGCGGCCGCGATGCCAAGGGGGATCAGCACCGCCAAAACCGCTGCCCAGCCCAGCAGGCCAGGGCGCGGGAGCACGAACGCGAGCACCAGGGCCAAGAAACTGCCGGCCGTCCCGGGCGCCACCGGCGAGAATCCCGTGTACAGCCCGGTGGCGCAAAGCTTAGTTAGCGGGCTCATACGCGCGCCCCCCGCGGGATGAGCGCGCGCACCAATGCAGCCGCCACCTGCCGTACATGGGACCGGTTGTCGATCAAGTAGAGCACGCCGGTGATCACCGTCAGGCAGGTGACAAAGAACATCAGCTTGTCCACGAGGCCCCAGCGGTGGATGCTCTCCAGGGGCCGGCTTGCCCACGGTTTCCCACCGAAGGTCCGCTCTGCCAACATGTACCCCATCACCACGTACACGGCCAAGGCCTGCGCGGCCGTCTTCATGCGCGCCAGACCCATGGTCACCACCGGCTGCCGCTTCCACATGGCATACGAGCGCAAGCCGGTGATCACCGCATCGCGCACGGCAATGACCACCACCATCCACACTGCCACGTATCCCTGTATCGCCAGACAGATAAGTGCGGCGGTGATCAAGATCTTGTCTGCCAACGGGTCTAGGAATTTGCCCCAGGTGCTCACGGCCCCAAACCGGCGGGCCACATAGCCATCATACAGGTCAGTGAGCGACGCCACCACAAAAATCAGACACCCCGCGTAGACGCTGAGAAGGTCCTCGCCCATGACCAGGACCACGAACACCGGCGTGAGCGCAATGCGCAACAGGGTCAAGCCATTGGCAAGCGTCATAGTTCCCCACGTGGTTTGCAGTCACTGCTGACGGGCAGCCTGCTCGCACAGACGCACCAGCTGCTCCCACCTCCGGTCCACTTCTGCCTGGGCCGCCTCCAGCAGGTGGGCATTTTCCGCCCGGTGCAAATGACGAAACCGCCCTTGGTGCTTGGTCCATTCACTCAGCGGCTTCTTTTCCTTTGGTCGGTAGTTCAAGATGCGTACGCCGTGGTCGTACTCGTAGAGAGGCCAGAAACAGGTCTCCACCGCAAGGCGCGCCATCTCGACACCCATTTCCTGGGGGAAACGCCAGCCTGGGGGGCACGGCGCAAGGATGTTGATGAAGGTGGGACCCTCCACCGCCAGCGCCCGCTCCACCTTGCGGTTCAAGTCCTTCCAATGGCTTACACTCGCCTGCGCCGCATAAGGGACATCATGCGCGATGACGATCTCAGTCAGATTCTTGGGGAATTGCCTTTTGCCTTTGTGCACCTTGCCGGCCGGAGCCGTCTTGGTATCGGCGGCAAAAGGGGTGGCACTGGAACGTTGGATCCCGGTGTTCATATAGGCTTCGTTGTCGTAACAGACGTAGAGGAAGTTGTGTCCTCGTTCCAGGGCGCCGGAAAGCGACTGTAAGCCGATGTCATAGGTGCCGCCATCTCCCCCAAAAGCTACAAACTTGATATCCTTCTCCACCCGACCCTGCCGCTTCAGTGCTCGGTAGGCGGCTTCCACGCCGCTAATGGTCGCTGCGACGTTTTCGAACGCGTTGTGGATGAATGGCACCTTCCACGCCGTGTAAGGAAAGATGGTGGTGACCACTTCCATGCATCCGGTAGCACAACCACACACCACATGCCCCTGCACGGAGCGCAGTACCTGATGAAAAGCAATGATCGGGACGCACCCTGCGCACGCTCGGTGCCCAGGCGACAACTTATCCCCACGCTGTGCAAGCTCCTTGATGGTCGCCATACAGGACTCTCCGCACTCAAAGAGGGCGCGCTATTCGCGCAAGCCCAGATAGCCCACTTCGAAAGCCACCCGCCCGGTGGCAATTATCTGCCGCAAATCGGCATAGACCTGGTAGATGTGTTCCGGTTCCAAGTCCCGT